>NZ_JBUEGC010000024.1:0-96434 GCF_054963655.1 Streptomyces sp. HSS9-12
GCAGACATGGCCGAACGAGCCTGCCCAGGCGGCCACATCGCTGCGGCGCCTACCCTGGACCGACGAGGGGAAGCCCGCGTACGTCGTCCAGGGCGACGGAACCGTTAACCGCATGGCCGACGCCCTGGAGGCGGAGATTCTGACGACAGCGGAGATGGACAGGGAGCGGGCCCTGAAGGTCGCCGACGACCCGACAGCATCGAAGCTGGAGCTACGCCTGGCGATCCGCTACCTGGCTCACGCTACCCAGGACGCAGCCCAGGTCGCGACCCTGCGGGGAGAGCGCCTGGACAGCGCGGCAGGGCTTCCCGTCGACCTGCCTCTCTACGGCCAGGCTGCGGCCAGGGTCGGCCAGGCCGTAGAGACGGACAGCGTTAACGGACAGCGCGGACACCGTTAACGGCCAGCGCGGCCAGTAGCGCAGCCAGCGCGGACAGCATGGCCAAACACGAAGAGGCCCAGCGGTCACCCCCGGACAAGGGGCGGCCACTGGGCCTCAGTCATGCGGTCAGGGAGTTGCTCCTGGTGCTCGTTGTCCTCGGCTGTCCATGCGCCCTGACCAGGCAAGATGTCGTTAACGATATGCACGATGGCCAGCCGTTGCGGCCAGCCGGGGACAGCGTCGCGGACAGGACGGCCAGCCATTGCGGCCAGCCTCCCCGGCCAGGGCGGACGGCGGACAGGATCGATGAGCCGTTAACGGCCAGCGCGGACAGGGTCGCGGCGCGCCGCGGCCAGGTCCGCACGCACTGACCGCATGAGGGTCAGGCTGTCCGTCAGGGTCGGTTCCTTGTCCGCTGCGGGCGCGGTCACGACCGCCGGCCTTCGAGTCGGCACTTCAGGCACGTGGAGCCCGGCATCACACCGAAGTTGTGCGTCGGGCAGATGCTCCAGCCTGGTTCCCCGTCACTCCACGGGCCGGAGCGGGGGCGCTGGCCCTTCGACTTCGGCGCGGCGTTATGGGCAGCGGCCTTACGGCGGTTGCTCATGCGGGCCACCCGGGGAGACGGAAGCCAGCGCCAGACAGGGCCTGCGGAGTCAGGAGGAGGTCCGCCAGGAGGCGCCGGTATTCCGTGATTTGCGCTGCCTGGAGACTGCCCTTCGCCTGGGCTGCCTCCAGATCGATGACCAGGGCGACAGCGCCAATCTGGCTGTCGTCGTACAGGGTCGCGGCGGGGCCTGACCAGATGCTGGCCCAGCGTTCACGCTGCCAGTCCTCCCAGTGGGAGCGATTCGCCGGGACGTCCGGCACGGGAAGCGGGCACTCTGCGGGTAGTTCGACGGCGCGCGCGCCGCCGCTCCACTTCCCCCGCCTCAGGTTGGTCTCGTTGGCCATGCGGCCACCTCCAAGGTTGTGTATGGGTGGGTTGGGTCGCTCTGCGTGGCGGGGCCCGGATCTCCGCCCGAACGCACCTGGCGGAGATCTCCCCGGCGTGCCCGGTCCCCTAGGGGCAGGGGTCACCCCGCACCCCCTCAGTCACAGACCGTGAACACATCGCGTGTCAGTCAGCGACGCAGAGGCACAACAGAGCACGCGGGCCAGGTCACTTGGCGTTGAAGCCGTAGTCCTGCGCTGTGTAGCGCGAGTGACAGCGATGGCAAACGGCCAGCCAGTTGGACGGGAGGTTCCACTTCGGCCCGGCCAGGCCCAGTGAGTCCAGGTGGTGGACCTCCGTGGAGGCAGGGCGTAGAGGCGCGGGCGTGCCCTCACACCAGGGCGACTCGCAGAGAGGATGCTCCCGCAGATACCGGCGGGACATCGCGGCGAAAGTCGTACGCCTGCCACGGGGAACCTGACGGTTAGCCGACCGGTACGCCTTGCCCGTGCTATCACTACGGGCGTGAGCCCGGCACTTGTCACGCCAGGTGAGGCAGGGACACCCAGCGACAGGACACGTCTGCATCGTGCGTACGCCTTTCGGCTGGGGGCCAGGGTCGCACTCGCCGTCGCAGACACCGGCCTGGGCGTCCTGGTCCGCTGGGGCGTCTGTGCGGGCCTCCGCGGGGCCGGGAGAGGGACGCGGGACGGAAGGGGCCTGGGGCCGCTCCTGGGGCGCCTGACGCGCGTACAGGGCGTCTGGCAAGCCGTCCAGGGCCAGGACCAGCCCAGCGCGGATCAGGTTCACGGCAACGGCGTCCGACACGGTCAGTTCATCACCAGGGTCGTAGACCTGGCCGTTCAACTCGAAGCGACGGCCCATGCCGACACGGACCTTCACGGGGCCTCTCCTTCCGGGGCCAGGGAGACGCGGCTGGGCCGTGTCTCGGAACGGGGCCCAGCGGTGAAGCCAGGCCCCGCAGTGACGTTGACGGTCAGTCGGTCGGGGCGTCGGCGGGGTCCAGGTACTCGATCGAGTTCCCCAGGGCGGCGGCCCGGTCGGCGGCCAGCTCCATGACATTGCCGTTCGCCTTGCTGCGAACCTTCACCAGGCGGTCCGGGGCCTTGTCCGACAGGCCGTCATCACTGAGACCGGCAGCGCGGAAGGACTCCATGACCTCCCGGACCTCCGCCAGGCCAGGCGCAGCCTGCGGGGCCAGGCCATCAGCGCGCATGACCACGCCAGACTCGTTGTAGTCCGGGCGGCCCGATCCCTGCCAGGCGTAGACGAAGCGGCGGAAGTTGGCGGCGGCGGCGAACGCAGCACGGGCAGCCAGAAGCGCGCGGTGCGCCTCCTCGTACGCCTTCGCAGCGTCCTGGAGGCGCTGGGCGGAGCCAGGCGCCAGTTCGCCGACGTGCTTACGGAAGGCAGCGACCAGGAGGGCGTCCTTCGCGCGGACGGCCTTCGCCAGGGCCTGGGCAGCACCGATGATCCGAGGGCGAAGGTCGCGGGCCTCTGCCAAGGTGGATCTGACCTTTAGCGGGTCATTACCAGCGGCGACCGCGTCAGCGGCAGCGACAATGTCCTTCGCTTCGTACGTGGACTCCCACTGGTCGCTGATCAGCGCGGCATGCTCGGCCTCGAAGTCTGCCCAGCGGTCGTACGCGTCGTCACGGGCGGCCAGGAGCGGGCGGACCGGCTCCGGGAGGAGTTCAGCGGGGGGAAGGATCGTGATGCTGGGTGTGATGGTGTTCACGGTGTAGGTCTCCATTCAGGGTGTGAGAGGGGCCAGACGGCCGTACGGCGCGCTGGCGGGGCCTCCCTGGTCGTCGGTGGCCAGGGAGGCGAAGAGAGGGCGCTACGAAGGCTGTGAGACGTCCGGCCAGGGCTTGATCGAGACGCCGAAGGCGTGGGCATCAGCGCCGAACTGAGGCGCGCGGACATCGACGCCAGCCGCACGAAGGACGCGCTTCAGAGTTCCGAGTGGGACGCCGTGACCGTGGTGCCGGTTGAGGGCAGCGACGACGACACGGTGAAGCTGACTGACCGGGACAGACGCGTCAGGGTCCGGAACCAGGACGTCAGCTAGGACAGCGGACAGCGGCCCGACGAACTGTTCGTCGCGGCTATCCAGGGGGCGGGGGGAGCGGCGCTGATGGGTCATGCGCGGACCTCCTGGCGGTTCCGGGCGTCCAGGTACTGGCTCCGGCGGACGCTCGCCTCCTGGGCCCGGGTCTGGGCGTCCAGGAGCTTTGCCAGTACCTCCAGCGCGTCCAGGTCGATGTCGGTGGAGGCGGCCAGCTTCAGGGCCGTGCCCGTAATGAGGTTCCGGACTGTCTGGCGCTGGAGGGCATCCGGCGACGGGGAGAGGCGCGGGGGCATGTCGGCGGGCGTGGGGGCGTACAACGGGTCGGACATCGTGGGTTCTCCGATCGGGTCAGGGAGGGCGTAGGCGGCCGTACGAGCGCGCGCCAAGGACCGCCCCAGGAAGAGGGCCTGGGGCGGCTGGAAAGGCTTCTGAGAGGGGCCTGGAGGGGTCGGCCGGCGTTTACGTCGTGCCTGGTCAGGCGGCTTCGTCGCGTGCTTCGTAGTTGTTCACGCGGGCCTGGATCTCGCCTTCAGTCAGGCGCGGGACGGCTTCGATGAAGGGGGCCAGGTACGGGGCCAGGGAGGCGTACCGGCTGGCGTAGAACTCCCAAGGGCAGCGGTCGACCTTCGAGGCGTGGCAGGGGAGGCACAGAGGCAACTTGTTGTCAACCGTGTCAGAGCCGCCCCGGATCAGCGGAAGGACATGGTCGATTTCGTAGCCGTCGGCCAGGGAGCCGCCGCAGTCACCGCAGCCGTACACGCCTTCGTCGTCCCAGTGGTTCAGGAGGTCGTCCATGGAGTGGTTGTCCGTCTCGGCTCCGAAGAGGACCGCCCGGCGGCGGTGAGTGGCCAGACGGGCGGCCTCCTTGCGCTTCGGGGTCTGGTCGTACTCGCGCTGCCAGTCGCGCTTCCACTCCTGGTACTGCGGTTCCTTGCGGCGCTGGCGGTCGTACGCACGCTGACGGGCACGCTCCGCCTCTCGGTACTCCGGGTCCTCGCGGCGGGTGCCTCTGCGCGCGTTGTCGCACTCTCGGCAGTTGCCGTACCGCCCGCCGAAGTGGGGGCCGGATCGAAACTCTGTGAACGGCTTCACGGTGCGGCAGCCACCGCAGACCTTCGCCTGGACACCAGCGGCGCCTAGACGCTTGTGGAGGCCACGTACGTACTTGTACTCCGTCAGCTTCTCGTCAAGGGCCGCGCGGAAGTCGGCGGCAGAGGTGATCTGGGTCATCGTGAACTCAGTCCTTTCAGTCGGGGGGCCCTGCCGCTCGACGCCTGGAAAGGACGAAACAGGCGGAGCGGCAGGGCGGTGCCCAGGTGATCGGCCTGGGCGGTTCAGGGGGTGCGGGTCAGGCGCGCGACAAGCGGCCGTCAGCGGCCATGCGCTTCAGGAGCGCGGAAATGACCATTCGCATCGTGGGCGGGTTGTCGGGCACGCCATGCGCAGCGGCCACGGTCATGCCAGCGCGGAAGGCTGTCTGGCGGATGTCCCGTGGGACGGCAGAACAGTTCACGTCGTCGTTGTCGAAGACCCAGGGCGCGTCAGGGGCGAACGTCAGGGAGAGCATGAAGAACACGTCCACGAAGTAGGCCGCTTCGTCGGCCAGCTCCTCCACGCTGGGCAGCGGCAGGCCGTTGGAGTCGACAGGCTCCGCGTCAGGCTTCGCCTTCAGCTCCTGGTGGCGCTCCCACAGCGCATGGCGGACGGCCAGGACGGCGCTGTCACTGGCCCTGACACGGTGACGCTGGAGGACGTTGATGAGCTGACCCCGGATTCGTGGAGTCCCTGAAGCCAGGCTTATGATCCTGGCCCGAAGGAGAACCACGAGCAGTGCCAGCACCACGTAAGTACCCGGACGAGCTCCGCGAGCGGGCCGTCCGCGAGGTCCGCACCACCGGCCGTCCGATCGCACACGTCGCAAAGGACCTGGGCATCCACAAGGAGGCCCTGCGCGGGTGGGTCCGCCAGGCTGAGGCGGACGCCGGCGAACGCGACGACCGGCTGACCACCGCAGAGAGGGAAGAGCTGAGGCAACTCCGCAGGGAAAACACGGAGTTGAGGCGGGCCAACGAGATTCTGAAGGCCGCGAGCGCGTTTTTTGCGGCGGAACTCGACCGTCCCCGGACGAGGCCGACCAGGTGATCGAGCACCTCAGGGACAAGGGCCTCGGGGTCGGGTTCGCCTGCCGGGTGCTGGGGCTGTCCGAGTCGGCGTACTACGCGCGCAAGAAGCGGCCGAAGTCGGCCCGCCGGCTGCGTGACGAGCAGCTCATGCCGCTGATCGAACAGATCCATGCCGAGTCCGGCGGCACCTATGGCGTCCGCCGGATCACCCGCGCGCTCAAGCGCAAGGGTGCGCAGGTGGCCCGCTGCACCATCGAGCGGCTGATGGACGAGCTGGGCCTGGAGGGCGTCATCCGCGGCCAGCGGCGCCGTACCACCGTGCCGGAGCCGTCGGCACCCCGCCCGCCGGACCTGGTCGACCGTGACTTCACCGCGAGCCGGCCCGACCAGCTCTGGGTGGCCGACATGACCTATGTCCGCACCTGGACGGGCTGGGTATACGTGGCGTTCGTCCTGGACGTGTACTCGCGGATGATCGTCGGCTGGCAGGTCGCCAACCACATGCGGACCGAACTCGCCCTGGACGCCCTGGAGATGGCGCTGTGGAGACGGAGGATCAAGAAAGACTCCGGCCTCATCCATCACAGCGACCGCGGCTCGCAATACGTATCCATTCGGTATACCGAGAGGCTGTCCGAGATCGGCGCCGCCGCCTCGGTCGGCTCGGTCGCGGACAGCTACGACAACGCGATGGCCGAGGCCCTGAACGGCACTTTCAAGGCCGAGCTGATCGAGATGCAGGGCCCCTGGCGGGACTTCGACCAGGTCGAGCGGGCGATCTTCCAATGGGTCAGGTGGTACAACGAAGAACGGCTCCACTCCGCCCTCGACTACGTACCTCCCGCCGAGTACGAACGCGACTGGTGGCGACAACAGGCATCGTTCCCGCAGTCCGCCTGAAACAAGATCACCGGACTCTACGAAACTCGGGACAGCTCATGACGATGGGGGCGGTCGTGTCTGTCTCGCGGCTGTCAAGGGCGTGCCAGCCAGCGGCGGTCAGGTCGTTGACGATGGTGGTCAGCGTCGCAGCGTTCATCAGACAGACACTCCCTGGGCGCGGTAGTAGGCGGTGCGATGGGCGGGGCCGCAAAACTTCTGGGGGCGGCCACGGCCGGAGTAGGGCAGTGGTGCGGAGCAGTGGAGGCACTCGGCTTCAGCCAGGGCGGCCATGCGCGCGGACCTGTCGTCGTCCTCCTCGGACAGCAAGTCGTCGCAGTAATCGTCGCGGTCGTTCGGGCCGCAGAACTTCTGGCGCCCCGTGTACTCACTGAACGGCTGGCCACAGCGGGCGCAGGTGCGAAGCGGCTTCGGCGTCTTGGACCGTTGGTACCGCTTCCGGCATGTGGGGGAGCAGTAGCGGCGCTGGCGACCCGTGAGGGCCGTACCGCAGCCGCCCAGACACTCGTCTTCGTAGGCTGGCATTTCCATGATCGTGAACTCCTGTGTGGTGTGTGAGGCGCGCGAAGGCGCCCAGGAATGACGAAGGGCCTGGACCCACGTCAGGACCCCGACCAGCGCGCACACCACTACGCGAAGGCTGGGGCCCTGGCGTGGAGCCAGGCCCGGAAGGCTGCGTCAACGTGGAGCCCTGACGCTGGGATGGTTCGGGACAGCGCGTTCACGACCGTTGTGGTGTGGGTCGTTGGCGCTGGAAGGGAAGCTGGGCCCCTGGACATGCGGGCGCATCGACGGGCCCGTCCAGGGGCGTCCGGCGGCGGACTGAGGGAGCGCGCCGGAAGACGAAAAATGGGACCGCTGACCGCTTCACGCCCCCCTAGCAGGTAGAGGCGGAGCAGATCAGACGGTCCCACGATCGAGCAGCGACCCGGTGCCTGCTAGGCGGTCGCGATGCGGCACACGCGGTGCCTCCACTACTGGTCAGGTGAGGACCTCCCCCGTTCTGGGTGGCGCCCGGTCGGGACCTGGGCGGGAGTGACGTCGGTCACCTGGTGGGGAGGCGGGTCGTGAACGGCATACGCGGGCCAGGGCAGCGGAGGAGGCACGGCGTAGCCGCGTCTCGGCTGGCGCGGGCGCTGTCGGTCGGCCAGACGGCGGGGCCAGTCGTTCACGATGGAGGCGGCCAGGCTTCCCGGGCGGGGCCGTACGTGGGCCCTGGAGGGCCTCCGGAAGGGCGCATGAGGCAGGCGAGTCAAGAGGCATCAGACGCCCTCGGAGAGGCGCCTGGGGCGCCCAGGGGAGCGGCTGGCGGGTGCTGGCCGGAGACGGTCCCGAGGCAGCGGAGGGGCGGGCCGACGGGCGTAGTTCTCAAACTCAAAATGGCGTCCCACCATTGGGGGGTTAGGCCCAAGAGCGGAGTCTTATATAGCTCTACTTGGTTAGGTAGGACGTCAAAAAAATATAGAAAACACTGCTGGTCAAGGCCCTGCTAACTCCGGAAGGGTGTCCCAGGTTGGGGCCTCACCCGTTCCTCGCTGCCTCGAAGCCGTTGGGGCCCCGCTCCGGGCCTCCCAGCCGCCCCCGCTCCCCTGGGCACAGCCGCACCGTGAACGGTCCTCAGCGGCCCCTGGAGCGACGAAGAGGGGCCGACTCCGTCCGGGCCGACCCCTCGTAAACGCTGGCAGCGCGCTGCCTCCTACCTGGCGAGCATCTCCGGCGCGCCACCCAGCGCGGCGGCCTCCTCCTCTGCCATGACCTCCTCCAGGCGTGCCGCGTGCATGTCTTCATGCGCGCCCAGCGTGAACGACAGGCGCCCCTGGTCCGGTCCGTTCAACCGTTCAGCCCCTCCGCCTGAACGGCCCTTCGCCACGGTCGCGCGTGCGCCAGCGTCCAGGAGGAGCTGTCGGCGGCCAGCGGCGTCATGCCGGGCCCAGAAGCTGGCGTACGTCTCGCCGGTCTCCACGGTCTCCGTCCGGGCCTCCGTGCGGGGCGTCGCCTCCAGAGCCTCAGCGCGCCGCTCCAGGGCGTCCACCTCCTCTTGCCAGATCATCCGGCCAGTCCGGGACTTGCGGGAGTCCTTGTCGGCGTACAGGGCGCGCAACTCCGCCTCCACCTCACGGAGTTCCGGCGTCGGGTCGTATCCCTTGTGCGTGATGACCTTCGTCATCTGGGCGTCCCCGATGCGGGCCATGACCTCCGCCTCCACGTACGCCTCCAGCCAGTCAGCGCGGATGCCAGCGGGAGCGGGGCAGCGTTCGCCCCTGGCCGTGGCCCGACAGTTGTAGTCCATGCCTCCGGCCCGCTTCGAGAGGTACAGATTCCCGCCGCATCCACGGCACTTCGCCACGCCCAGGAGCATGGCCTGGGTGTCCTTGCGGGTGCGGTTCTTCTGGGGCGTCAGCGTGGAGAGGTGATCCTGAAGGGTGTCGAACTCCTCCCGAGACAGGACAGGCTCCCCGATCAGGATCGGGTTACCGTCGCGGTCCCTGACAGGCTTCCCCTGGTGGAGTCGGTACCCCATCAGCGCCGGGGACCGGAGGACCTTCGACAGGGTCCCCGCTGTCCAGCGGAAGCGTTCGTGGCGCTGGCCGCCGCGCATCCCGCCAGGCTCCCGCCCCGCCTTGATCGCCTGGTAGTCGCGCGGCACGGGAACGCCGTCTTCGTTCAGGGCCATGGCGACGGCGGTGAGGGACTGGCCGTCCAGGACGTCACGGATGATGCCGGACAGGATCTTCACGGCCTCCGGGTCGGGGGCCAGCTTGAAGCCTTCGCCGTCGGGGTTCTTGATCTTCTCGTACCCGTATGGGACCAGGCCGCCGGAGTATCGGCCTTGCGTGCGGAGGGCGGCCTGGGCGCCTGTGACGCGCTCCTTGATGGCCAGGGCCTCCATCTGCGCACTGAAGGCCAGCATCATCATGATGAGCTCTGATACGGGCGACACGGTCCGCATGTCCAGCTCTAGCGGCGAGCCGCCGGGCCCCTCAGCAAAGACCAGGAGTTTCCCGTGGTCCTTTGCCCAGCGGCCTAGCTCCGCCATGTCGGCCATCGATCGGACGGCGCGGTCCATGCGCCACCAGATGATCATGTCGAAGTCGTCCGGGCGGGCCAGCCAGGCGCCCAGCTCCGGCCGGTCGAAGGGCGTCGTCTTCGTCGCGGAGACGTCCAGGTCCTCCGCCTCGCCGACAATGACAGCGCCACGACGGGCGGCCTCGTTCGAGTTGGCAGCGCGCTGCCGGGCGGGAGACGTCGTCTCATCCGTGCGGACAGACAGACGAATGGCGCTGAGGGCGCGGAGTTGAGTTGTCATGCGCGGGATCGTACTGGACTCTGAGTCGACCGGATGGCGGATCGACTATCACGTGGCGACGGAGAGGCTGGCGCAGCGGGCGGTGAAGGCCGTCGTGGAGCGGGCCGTGAGCTACGACCTGCGGTGGTCGGACCATGCGCCGGTGACCGTGGTGTACGCGACCGGGCCGTGAGCCGGGGCGCTGCGCCGGACTCCGGAGCGGGCGCGAGAATCGAAGCGTGAACGAGGACAGCCGCCGCGGCGGGACCAGCCCGAAGGCCGCCGACCGGGACCGTGACCCGGCCGGGCGGGCGCGCAGCGCACGGCCGCGCGATGGGCTGGGTCGGCCGCTGCCGTACGACGCGGAGGGCGTTGCCCGGCAGCCCGAGGGCATCCAGCGGACGCCCGACGAGACGCTGGAGGAGGCCCAGCGCCTGCTCGACGCGGGGATGCCCTTCCACGCGCACGAGGTCTTCGAGGACGCCTGGAAGTCCACCGCGGTGCCCGGCGAGCGGGCGCTGTGGCGGGGCCTGGCACAGCTCGCCGTGGGGCTGACGCATGCCTTGCGCGGCAACACCACCGGTGCGGTCGCGCTGCTGCTCCGGGCGGCGGACGGCGTCGTGCCCTACGAGCAGAGTCCCCCGTACGGGATCGACGTCTCGGGGATCGTCGGATGGGCACGCGTCCTCGCGGACGAACTGACCGCAGCGGAGCCCGCGGCTCCCGCCGGCCCCGCGCGGCTGACGGCTCCGCGGCTGCGCCGCGTGTCCTGAGCCGGGATCCACGGATCGCGCAGCGGCGCTCAGCGCTCGACAGCGGCGCGCGGACGCGACCGCGCGCCCCGTACCTCCAGCTCGCTGAGCAACTGCCGGGTGGCGTCGGCCACCGCCTCCACGGCCTGATCGAAGGCGGCGCGGTTGTGGGCGGCCGGGGCGCGGAATCCCGAGACCTTGCGGACGTACTGCAGCGCAGCCGCCCGGATGTCATCGTCGCCGACCTGCTCCATTACGGGCGGGCGAAGTGTCTTGATGCTGCGGCACATGCCTCCAGTGTGCGCCAGCTGTGCGCACGCGTTCAGCCTTCGGCCTGTTTCTTGCACCAGGCGTCGAGCTCCGCCCGCACCTGACGGTCCATGGCCATGGCCATTTCCGCGTCCACGACGCTCTTGGAGATGGGGCGGAGCCGCTCGATGGTCTCGGTGATACGGGCCACCTCGTCGGGGCCCAGCGGACCGTCCGTGGCCCGCTCGTCGAGGACATCGGCCAGTACGTGGCGGCGGATGAGCCGGGTGAAGAGCTCGGCGAGGGAGTCGACGTGGGCCCGTACCTCGCGGGCTGCCGCCAGCACCTCGGCCAGCGGCACCCCTTGGTCGACGAGCGCGCTGGAGGCTTCCAGCAGGCGGCGGCTGACGTGGACGAGCTCGTCACCGTCGACGGCGACGTAGCCGAGGTCCAGGGAAGCGGCCAGGTTCTCGGGGGTGACGTCGTCGGCGTACCAGTCGGCCAGCTCCTCCGGGGTGAGGCGGACCGGGGTCTCTTCGGACCAGGGGACCCCGATGGCGCTCTCCAGGCCGAGGAACTCGCCGACGTCACGGCCGCTTTCGAAGGCGGTGAGCAGTTCGGCTATGCCGCCCAGGGTGTGGCCGCGCTCCAGGAGGGCGCCGATGGTGCGCAGCCGGGCCAGGTGGTGCTCGTTGTACCAGGCGATACGGCCCTCCCGGCGCGGGGCGGGGAGCAGCTTGCGCTCGCGGTAGAAGCGCAGGGTGCGCACGGTGATGCCGGCCGCCTCCGCCAGCTCCGCCGTCCGGTATTCGCGGGGCTCGTCCGGCACTGCCTCATCCTGTGCTGCGTCGTCGTGTGCCACACCGGAAGCCTATGTCGGCACCCTCCGGAGCCGCCGGGCCCGCCCCCTGGCCCGCTCACGACCGGAAGCGGCGGTCGGCCGGAGCCCGATGGAGTACGTCGCCGCCGGGCCGCCCGGCGGCGACGTGCGGGCCGAAAAGGTGCAACCGGCGGTAACTTCCTTCTGCGAGACCCCTACCCCTGAGTACGCTCCTCCTCTACTCTCCCATCCGCGCCAGTGATTGCTGGCGTGATCGTGAGAGGGTGCTGGGAGGCGGCGGCATGGCCGAGCTGATACGCGAACGCGAGCACGTACGGGTGGCGGTGATCGGATCCGGGTTCGGCGGTCTGGGCGCCGCCGTCCGGCTGCGCCGGGCCGGAATCACGGACTTCACCGTCCTGGAACGGGCCGACGCGGTCGGTGGCACCTGGCGCGACAACAGCTACCCGGGCTGCGCCTGCGACGTGCCGTCCCACCTGTACTCCTTCTCCTTCGCGCCCAACCCGGAGTGGCCGCGGAACTTCTCCGGCCAGCCGCACATCCGCGCCTACCTCGAGCGCGTCACCGACACCTTCGGGCTGCGCCCCCACCTCCGCTTCAACTCCGAGGTGACCAGCGCGCGCTGGGACACCGACGAGCTGCACTGGGAGATCGAGACCACCTCCGGCACGCTCACCGCCGATGTGGTCGTCTCGGCGACCGGGCCGCTGTCCGATCCGAAGATCCCCGCCGTCCCCGGCCTGGACGGCTTCTCCGGCAAGGTCTTCCACTCGGCGCGCTGGGACCACGACTACGATCTGCGAGGCAAGCGCGTCGCCATGATCGGTACGGGCGCCTCGGCGATCCAGATCGTGCCGTCGATCCAGCCGACGGTGGGCCGGCTCACGCTCTTCCAGCGCACGCCCCCGTGGGTGCTGCCCCGGATGGACCGGCAGATCACCGGAGTTGAGCGCTGGCTGCACACCATGCTGCCGGCGACGCGGGCGCTGCGCCGCGGACTGCTGTGGGGCATCCGCGAGTTGCAGGTCAGCGCCTTCACCAAGCGGCCCAAGCAGATGGGACTGATCGAGGTCCTGGCGAAGTCGCATATGAAGAGGGCCATCAAGGACCCGGCGATGCGCGCCAAGCTCACCCCGGACTACCGGATCGGCTGTAAGCGCATCCTGTTGTCGAACGACTACTATCCGGCGCTCGCCCAGCCCAATGTCGACGTGGTCGCCTCGGGGCTGAAGGAGGTCCGCGGTTCGACGCTGGTCGCCGCGGACGGCACCGAGACCGAGGTGGACGCGATCATCTTCGGCACCGGATTCAGCGTCACGGACATGCCGATCGCGCATCGCGTCACTGGGGCGAACGGCACAACGCTGGCGGAGGAGTGGAAGGACGGGATGGAGTCGCTGCGCGGTTCGAGCGCGGCCGGCTTCCCCAACTTCCTGACCATCATCGGGCCCAACACCGGCCTGGGGAACAGCTCGATGATCCTCATCATCGAGTCGCAGCTGAACTACATGGCCGACTTCATCAGGCAGCTCGACACGCTCGGCGGGAAGGTCGCCCTGAGCGCCCGGCCATCGGCCGTGCAGGCCTGGAACCAGCAGATCCAGGAGCGGATGCAGCGGACGGTGTGGAACACCGGGGGCTGCGACAGCTGGTACCTGGACGCCAATGGCCGCAATACGACGGTCTGGCCGGGCACGACCGGAGAATTCCGCAAGGTGACCAGATATGTGGACCTCGCCGAGTACGAGGTCCTGCGCGCCCCCGCCCGTACTGCTGTGAACGTCACGACCGCCGAGGAGACTGCCGCATGAGCCGTCTGATGCATGTGAACTCCGGCCCCTATACCCCGCCCCCGGCGAGGCGCGAGCTGGCCGCTACCTCCGCCGACGGGAGCCGGCTGCACATCGAGGTGCATGGCGTCGAGGACGCGCCCACCGTGGTGCTGTCCCACGGCTGGACCTGCTCGACCGCCTTCTGGGCACCCATGGTGCGCAGGCTCGCCGACAGTCACCGCGTGGTGCTGTACGACCAGCGCGGTCACGGCCGCAGCCCGGCGCCAGGGCGTGAGGGATACAGCGCGCACGCGCTCGCCGACGACCTCGAGGCGGTCCTGCGGGCGGTGCTGGCACCCGGCGAACGCGCGGTGGTCGCCGGGCACTCCATGGGCAGCATGACCATCGTCGCCGCGGCCGGCCGTCCCGCGCTGCGGGAGCACGCGGCAGCCGTCCTGCTGTGCAACGTCGGCGCGTCGCGGCTGCTGGCGGAGGCCACGGTGCTGCCGTTCGGCGGGAAGCGCGTACGGCTTGGGGTGCACCGCGCACTGCTCACTTCGCGCGCCCCGCTCGGCCCGGTCACACCCCTGTCCAAGCTCATCCTCAAGTACGGGACGATGGGCCCCGGCGCGGCCCCCGACACCGTGGAGGCGTTCGCCCGTCTCGCGCACGCCTGCCCGCGTGCCGTACGAGCGGCCTGGGGCGAGGTGATGGCCGAACTGGACATCGATCACCGGATCGAGCATCTGACCATGCCGACCGCGGTGATCGCCGGTACGGTCGACCGGCTCACTCCGCTGGTGCACTCCCGGCGGGTGGTCGCCGCGCTGCCGCACTGCGTCGGCCTGACGGAGCTGGCCGGTCTCGGCCATATGACGCCCATAGAGGCGCCGGACGCCGTCGCCGGAGCCATCCGCGACCTCGTCCGCGATAGCCTCGCGCCGGCCGCCGCGCCCGTCCCCGTACAGCGGCAGCACGCGGACAAGCAGCTCGAGGGGGAGGCGTCATGAGCGCGCGCAGGAGCCTGGAGGGCCAGGTCGCGGTGGTGACCGGCGCCGCGCGGGGCGTCGGGGAGCTGCTTGCGCGCAAGCTCGCCGCGCGCGGCGCGAAGCTCGCCCTGATCGGTCTGGAGCCGGAGGAGCTGAAGCAGGCCGCGGGCCGGCTGCAGACTGATTGCGACTACTGGCACGCCGACGTCACGGACTTCGAGGCGATGGAGCGGGTCGCGGGCGAGGTCAAGGCGCGGTTCGGCAGGGTCGACATCGTCGTCGCCAACGCCGGTGTGGCGCAGGGGGGTCCGTTCGTGGACTCCGACGCGCGGTCCTGGAACCGGGTGATCGAGGTCAATCTGCTGGGCAGCGCCGCCACAGCACGCGCCTTCCTTCCCGCGCTGACGGAAAGCCGCGGCTATCTGCTGCAGATCGCCTCGCTCGCCGCGATCACACCCGCCCCGATGATGTCCGCGTACTGCGCCTCCAAGTCGGGCGTCGAGGCGTACGCGCACTGTCTGCGGGCCGAGGTCGGATACCAGGGGGTCAAGGTCGGCGTCGGATATCTGAGTTGGACCGACACGGACATGGTGCGCGGGGCGGACCAGGACGAGGTGATGCGCGAGCTGCGGCAGCGGCTGCCCTGGCCGTCGAACAAGACCTACCCGCTCGGCCCGGCGGTCGACCGGATCGTCGAGGGCATCGAGCGGCGCTCGGCCCATGTGTACGGGCAGTGGTGGCTACGCGGAATGCAGGGCATCCGCGGCTGGCTGCCGGGGCTGATCGGGACGGTCGGGCAGCGCGAGATGCGCCGCTTCGCGCCGCGGCTGGCCGCCACGCGCACCTCCCGCAGGGGACTTGTCGGCGCGGGTGGCGCGGCGGACGAGAAGGAGCGCGTCACGCCACGGGAGTAGCTCTCCGTACGCGCTGCTGACCTGCAATGTGTCGCCGTCCGAGAAGCCGTGCACAAGCAGGGGCGCATCCTGTGAGGGATGCGCCCCTTTCGGGCTCTTCGCTCCCTTAACCCGAGGGGCGCGGCGGCAGCTTGGGCCGCCGCCGGTCCGGCACGTCCGAGTAGTCCGGCGGCTCCTCGGCCGGGTGCTTCTCCAACAGCTCCAGCGCCAGCTCCACCGCGTCGTCGAGCTGCCTGTGCCGCCCCTCCGCCCAGTCGATGGGGGTGCGTTCCACCTCGACGTCCGGCTCGACACCGTAGTTCTCCACGCCCCACCCGTACCGCTTGAACCAGGCCGCGTTCATCGGCACGGTGATGACCGTCCCGTCCCCGAGCCGGTGCCGGCCGGTCATCCCGACCACCCCGCCCCAGGTGCGCAGGCCCACCACCGGCCCCAGCCCCAGCAGTTTGATGGCGGTCGTGATCATGTCGCCGTCGGAGGAGGTCATTTCGTCCGCCAGCGCGACGATCGGCCCGCGCGGCGCGTTCGAGGCGTACGACACCGGCTGCGCGCCCCGCGTCAGATCCCAGCCCAGGATGGTCCGGGTGAGCTTCTCCATCACCAGCTCGCTGATGTTGCCGCCCGCGTTGCCCCGTACGTCCACGATCAGCGCGGGCAGTGCCATCTCCGGCCGCAGATCGCGGTTGAACTGCGCCCAGCCCGAACCGCCCATGTCCGGGATGTGGAGATAGCCGCACTTGCCGTCGCTGGTCTCCCGTACCACCTTCCGCCGCTTGGCCACCCAGTCCTGGTAGCGCAGCGGTCGCTCGTCGATCAGCGCCTGGATGGCGATCCGGCGCGGCGGACCCTCGCCCTCGGCGGGCTCGAAGGTCAGCTCCACGGTCGTGCCGCCGGCCGCCGCCAGCAGCGGGAACGGACCGGTCACCGAATCCACCGGCCGCCCGTCCACGTGCGTGAGGATCGCGCCCGGGTGGATGCCGGAGCCGGCGAGCGGCGAGTGCGCGCGGGGGTCGGAGGACTCGCCCGGCAGAATGCGGGCCACCGCCCACCGTCCGTCCTTGGTGCGGGTGAAGTTGGCGCCGAGCAGGCCGATCGCGCGCTGGTAGTGCGGCGGGCCCTCGTTGCGGCGGGACGGCGCGACGTATGCGTGGGAGGTCCCCAGTTCGCCCATCACCTCGCGCAGCAGATCCGCGAACTCGTCCGGTGTCGCGACGTGTTCGAGCAGCCCTCGGTACTGGGCCAGGACCGCGTCCCAGTCGATGCCGGACATGCCCGGGTCCCAGAAGTACGCCCGGACGGTCCGGCCCGCCTCCTCGTACGACTGCCGCCACTCCGCGCTCGGGTCCACCTCGTGCTGGATCCGCCGCAGATCCAGATACACCGTGGTGTCGCTGTCGCCCGTCTCGGTCGCCGGAACGGCCCGCAGTTCGCCGTCGTCGTTGATGACCAGCCGGGTCCCGTCGCCGCTGACCGCGAACGAGTCGAGATGGGTGACCAGTTCGGTGCGCTTGGCCCGCTTGAGGTCGAAGTGCTCCAGCGTCGGCTTGCCGGTGGTGTCGGCCGGATTGGCGAAGGTCTCCCCGAGCGCGCCGGAGATCGGCCAGCGCAGCCACACCAGGCCGTTGCCGCGCACGGGCTGGAGGGAGGAGTACTTCGACGCGGTCACCGGGAAGGGCGTGACCCGGCTCGCCAGTCCTTCGACCTCCACCGTCACATGCGCCTCGGCACCCATCTGATCGGGGTCCAGGCCCCCGGCGGCCGGCCGCCCCTCCGCCGACAGCGCGAAGGGCGACACCGTCGCCGACGACAGCGGTACGAGATACGGACGGCAGCCCAGCGGGAAGGACAGATCGCCGGTGTGCACGTCGTACACCGGGTCGAAGCCGCGCCAGGAGAGGAAGGCCAGATAGCGGCCGTCGCGGGTGAACACCGGCTGCTCGTCCTCGAATCGGCCGTTGGTGACGTCGACGATTGTGCCCGCTGTCTTCCCGGTGACTCTCGCCATCTTGATCTGGCGCAGTGTGCGGCCGATGCCGGGGTGGGACCAGGTGAGCCACTCCGAGTCGGGCGAGAAGGCGAGGTCGCGCACCGGTCCGTTGTCCGACCGGATCAGCTCGGTCACCACGCCGGCGTCCTCCGTCCCCGACGAGGACTCCCCGGACCGCTCGGCACTCTCGGCCTCACCGGACTCCGCGGAAGACTCCGCGGAAGACTCCTCGGACTCCCCGGACGAGACGTTGACGATCAGCAGCCGTCCGTCATGTGAGGCGACCGCCAGCCGCTCCGCGTCCGGAGAGGCGACCAGCTCGTGCACCCGGCCCAGCTGCCCGGCCGCCAGCCGCCTCGGCGGGCCCGCGGCAGTGGCCCGCGGAAGGTAGGCGATCTCGATCGCGTCCTCGCCCTCGGCGTCCGTGACGTATGCGACCTGCCCCGTCGCGTCGAGCATCACCGGGAGCCGGATACGCACCCCGGGTATGTCCGTGATCGTGCGGGCCGGTCCGTCGCGGTGTGTCAGCCAGTACAGGCTGCCGCGTACGCACACGGCGCTGGCCCGGCCGGTGGCATCCACGCACAGACCGTCGATGTTGGAGGAGGCCGGGATGTGGTAGCGGCGCCTGCCGGGCCGCGGACCGCCCAGCCGGATCTCCAGCTTCCGCGGCTCGGCGGACGGGTCGGTGAGGTCATCGGCCAGCCACAGGTCGCCCGCGCACTGGTAGACGACGCGCGCACCGTCGGTGGCGGCATGGCGGGCGTAGAACTCGTCGTGGTCGGTGTGCCGGCGCAGATCGGAGCCGTCGTGCCGGCAGGAGTAGAGATTGCCGATCCCCTCGTGGTCGGAGAGGAAGGCGATCCGGTCGCCCACGAACATCGGGCAGGCCAGATGCCCGTTCAGACCGGGCAGCAGACGCTCGCCATGAAGGTACATCCGGCCCGTCGCGCCACCCCGGTAGCGCTTCCAGGCCGCGGGCTCGTGCGGCGGTGTGCCGGTGAGCAGAAGCGTCTTGTGCTCCCCGCCGGCGTCGGCGACCGCGATGTCGGACAGCGGCCCCCAGGGCAGCTGCCCGCCGGGGCTGCCGTCGGTGGCCAGCTTGTAGCCCCAGGTGAAGTGCGAGAACGGCTGGCCGTGCGAGCCCACCGCCAGGATGTGCCCGTCGGGGGTCCAGCCGCAGACGCGGGTGTCGGTGCTGCCCCAGTACGTCAGCCTGCGGGCGGGTCCGCCGTCCACGGAGGTGAGGTGGACCTCGGGGTCGAGGCTGCGCCAGTTGATGAAGGCGATCTGGCGACCGTCGGGGGAGAAGCGGGGGTGGCTGATGCGGATGCGGTCGACCGTGAGCCGCCAGGCCCGCTCGGGCTTGACACCCGGCGCGGCAAGGGGAGCCAGCCACAGATCGTC
The DNA here is from genome assembly GCF_054963655.1 of Streptomyces sp. HSS9-12. Lineage (NCBI taxonomy): Bacteria > Bacillati > Actinomycetota > Actinomycetes > Kitasatosporales > Streptomycetaceae > Streptomyces > Streptomyces sp. HSS9-12. Next base: position 18,629 of record NZ_JBUEGC010000024.1, read on the forward strand.
CTCTGTTGTGAAGCAGAGCAGGTCACCGTGGAGGTGCGGAAACCGGAGATACGCGCCGTCGCTGCTCACGCAATCCATGGTTCGCGGGCGGCCGGGCCCTGGCAACTCGGGTGGCGTAACGGGATGCGCGCCGGGTCAGAGCGGCATGCGCGTGTCCTGTTCCTCGGCCTCCTCCAACAGCTCCTCCGCCAGATGGTCCAGCGCCCGGTCCAGCTGCGCGCGGTCCGCGGGGTCGCGGACGTCCCAGTCCTCCAGCCGCTCATCCAGCCAGTGCCGCCATGCCGCGGTGAGCCGGGCGACCTCCGCCTCCCCGGCCGCCGTGAGCGCGAGCCGGTCGCCATCCTGCGCCGCGTACCCGCCGTCGACGACCCGCCCGAAGACCGGCTGCAGCACCTCCACCGGCATCCCGTGCGCGGCCGCGACCGCGCTCAGCGGCGCCACACCCCGGACCCTGGACCGCCAGTGGATCTGGCCGAGCGCCCACGCCTCCCCGGGCGTCAGCCGGCTGCCCGAGGCGGCGATGAGCTGACGGGGCACCGGCGCCTGCCCTCTGCGCATGACGCTCGCGACCGCACGGGCCAACTGCTGGTCGGCGTCCGCCGAGTCCGGTGCGGCGAACCCCTCGCCCATGTCGGTCGCCGCGGCCCGGGCACTGTCCCGCAGCGGCACCTCCTTGAGGAACAGCGCCACGAGGAAGCCGAGGAGCGCGATGGGGACGACCCAGAAGAAGACGTGGCTCACGGTGTCGGCGTAGGCATCGATCACCGGGGCCGCCTTGGCGGGCGGCAGTGAGTGCAGGCTGCGGGGGCTCAGGACGGCTGCCTTGGGCACGCCGGGCGCCTGGGCGAGTGCCCGGTCGAGGCTCGGCTCCAGCCGGCTGCTGTAGAGCGTGCCGAAGACGGCGGTGCCGAACGCGCTGCCGAGCGTACGGAAGAAGGTGACGCCGGAGGTGGCCGAGCCCAGTTCGTGGTACGGGACGGTGCTCTGCACGGTGATGATCAGGACCTGCATGGTCAGCCCGATCCCCATGCCCAGCACGAGCATGTAGAGGATCTCCAGCCCTGCGCTGGTGCCCGGGCCCATGGTGGACATCAGATACAGGCCGAGCGCCGTGAGACCCGTACCCAGGATCGGGAAGATCCGGTACCGGCCGGTGCGGGAGATGATCGTGCCGGACAGCAGCGCGGTGCCCAGCAGCCCGATGACCGCGGGCAGCGTGCGCACGCCCGACGCCGTGGCGTCGACCCCATTGACGAACTGCAGATACGTGGGCAGGTAGGTCAGCGAGCCGAGCAGCGAGAAGCCGACGATGAAGCTGAGGATCGAGCAGACGGTGAAGACCGGATTGCGGAACAGATCCATCGGGATCATGGGCTCCTTGGCCTGCCGCTCCACGAATACGAAGGCGGTCAGGAGCGCGACGGAAGCGGCCAGCAGACCGATGATGATGACCGAATCCCATGGGTGGGTACGGCCCGCCCACTCCAGGCCGAGGACGAGGGCCGTCGCCCCCAGCGCCACGAGCACGATGCCCGCGTAGTCGATGACCGGCCGCGCCGCCGGCCGGACGTGCGGGATCGTACGGGCCCCCATCACGACCATGACGACCGCGACGGGGATGTTGACGTAGAAGCACCAGCGCCAGGTCGCATAGTCGGTGAAGACGCCGCCGAGGGTCGGGCCGACCACGGTGGTGACGGCGAAGACCGCCCCGAGGGCGCCCTGGTACCGGCCGCGGTCCCGCAGCGGGATGACTTCGGCGATCAGTGCCATGGCGGTGACCATCAGACCGCCGGCACCGACGCCCTGCACGGCGCGGCCGATGATCAGCAGGAGCATGTCGCCCGCCATGCCCGCGAGGACCGAGCCCCCGACGAAGACGAACGCGCTGATCTGGAAGACGGTCTTCCTGCCGTACGAGTCGCCGAACCGGCCGACCAGGACGACCGAGATGGTCTCGGTGAGCAGATAGGCGGTCACGACCCATGCCATGTGCCCGGTGCCGCCCAGATCCGCCACGATCGTGGGCAGTGCCGTGGAGACGATCAGCTGGTCGAGGGCGGCCAGCATCAGTCCGAGGACAACCGTGGCGAAGACGGCGTTCATCCGGCGGGCACTGAGCACGGGCGGCGTGGTGGGAGGCTCGGCCAGAGCCGTGGTCATGGCGTCGCACCTCCCGCGGCCGGAGTCGGGGACTCCCCTCTTCAGGATTCGGCGCGCGGGGCCGGGGGCGCCACCCCCTGGAGCCCGGGGCTGTGCCGGGGCCGAATGGGAATCGATCAGGGATCGATCAGTGATTGGCGTATGACCGATCAGAAATGAACATCCGCGTCGAGTGCGCGATCGCAGGGCAGATGCTCTTGCGAACCATTTGCAGTTAGCCACTATCATCGGACTGTCCAACGTACGAGCGGAGCCCGCGATGCATGTCCCCGACGGATTCATCAACGCACCCGTGTCCGTGGCAACCGGCGTCGTTGCCGCCGCCGCGGTCGCCATCAGCTTGCGCGGAGCCCGCCACGAGCTCGGGGCCACCCAGGCCGGCGGCTACGGGGGCGAGCGCACCGCGCCCCTGGCCGGCCTCGTCGCCGCGTTCATCTTTGCCGTGCAGATGCTGAATTTCCCGGTCGCCGCCGGGACCAGCGGGCATCTGCTGGGCGGCGCGCTCGCCGCGATCCTGGTCGGCCCGTACACCGGCGTCCTCTGCGTCTCCGTAGTGCTGCTGATGCAGGCCGTGCTGTTCGCGGACGGCGGTCTCACCGCTATCGGCGTCAACATCACCGACATGGCAGTGGTGACCGTCCTGGTCGCCTACGCGGTCTTCCGTGGCCTGGTCAAGGTACTGCCGGGCGGACGCGGCGCCGTCACCGCAGCGTCCTTCGTCGCCGCACTCGTCTCCGTACCGGCCGCGGCCGTCGCCTTCACCGGCGTCTACGCCCTCGGCGGCACCGCCGATGTCGCGCTCGGCAAGGTCTTCGGCGCGATGGTCGGCGTGCACGTGCTGATCGGCATCGGCGAGGCGGCGATCACCGCCCTGACCGTCGGCGCGGTCATCGCCGTACGCCCGGACCTGGTGTACGGCGCGCGCGACCTCCGGCGGCCGCTGCGGCTGGTCACCGAGACCGCCGTGGCCACTCCGATACGCGCGCAGAAGCTGCCCAGCGGTACGAGCACCAGCATCAGCACCAACAAGGAGACGGCGTGATGTGCGCCACCACCACCGAGGCTCCGCAGACGTGGACCCCCGCCCCCGCCCCGAAGAAGTCCGTCAAGGCCCTGTGGCTCCTCGGGCTTCTGACCGCCCTGGTCCTGGCCGGCTTCGTCAGCTACTACGGCTCCGCCGCCCCTGACGGCCTGAACAAGGTCGCCGCCGACCACGGCATGGACAAGAAGACCGAGCGGCACGCGACCGAGAACTCTCCGTTCGCCGGCTACGAGACCAAGGACGTCGCCGACTCCCGGCTGTCCGGCGGCCTGGCAGGCGTCATCGGGGTCGGCGCGACGCTTGCCCTCGGCACCAGCGTCTTCTGGGCCGTCCGCCGCGCCACGCCCACGTCGGCCGGCTCCTCCTCCTCCTCCGCGCAGGACGGGTGATGGGCGCGGGGCACGCCCACAAGCTCTACCGGCACGGCCACTCCCCGGTCCACCGGCTCCCCGCGCACTGCAAGATCGCGGCCGTCTTCTGCTTCGTCCTCGCCGTGGTCGCCACCCCCCGCGAGGCGGTCTGGGCCTTCGGGCTGTACGCGCTCCTGCTGGCCGTGGCCGCCGCTGCGGCCCGCGTCCCGGCCGGCTTCCTGCTGAAGCGGCTGCTGATCGAGGTGCCGTTCGTCGCCTTCGCCGTGCTGATGCCCTTTGTGGCCGAGGGTGCGCGGGTGGAGGTGCTGGGGGTGTCGCTGAGCGTCTCCGGCCTGTGGGGCGCCTGGAACATCCTCGCCAAGGGCACCCTCGGCGTCGCCGCGTCCGTTCTGCTCGCCGCCACCACTGAGCTGCGCGATTTGCTGCTCGGCCTGCAGCGGCTGCGCATGCCCCCGCTGCTCGTACAGATCGCGTCGTTCATGATCCGCTACGGCGATGTGATCGGCGACGAGATGCGCCGGATGCGGATCGCTCGGCTCTCGCGCGGCTTTGAAGCGCGCGGCGTGCGCCACTGGGGGGTGCTGGCGAAGTCGGCCGGGGCGCTGTTCATCCGCTCCTACGAGCGGGGGGAGCGCGTACACCTGGCCATGGTCAGCCGCGGATACTCCCCCGCAGCCTCCGGCGCGAGAGATACCCCCAACGCCATGCCGGTGATCGACCAGGTGACCGCGACCCGGGTCCAGTGGGCGTACGCAGCCGCCCTCCCGGCCGCGGCCCTCAGCGTATGCCTGACAGGATGGGCGCTGACATGACTGCCTCCCTCGCCCCCTCCCTCGAGGTCAGCGGCCTGGCCTACGCCTATCCCGACGGCCACCAGGCGCTCTTCGGCGTCGACCTGACCGTCGGGCGCGGTGAGCGCGTGGCGCTGCTCGGCCCCAACGGCGCGGGCAAGACCACCCTCGTGCTGCACCTCAACGGCATCCTCCAGGCGGGTGCGGGCACGGTCCGCATCGCCGGCCTGCCGGTTGAGAAGGGCAATCTCGCCGAGGTGCGCCGCCGCGTCGGCATCGTCTTCCAGGACCCGGACGACCAGCTCTTCATGCCGACCGTCCGCGAGGACGTCGCCTTCGGTCCGGCCGCCGCAGGACTGCGCGGGGCGGAGCTGGAGTCCCGGGTCGCGGCGGCCCTGGAGCGCGTCGGCATGGCCGGCTACGCCGACCGCCCGCCGCACCACCTCTCCTTCGGGCAGCGGCGCCGCGTCGCGGTCGCGACCGTCCTGGCCATGGAGCCGGAGATTCTGGTGCTGGACGAGCCGTCCTCCAATCTCGACCCAGCGTCACGCCGTGAACTGGCGGACGTTCTGTGGTCGTTGGACGTCACCGTGCTGATGGTCACCCATGACCTGCCGTACGCGCTGGAGCTGTGCCCGCGGTCGGTCGTCCTCAGCGGCGGCGTGATCGCGGCCGACGGTCCCACTCAGGACCTGCTGTGTGATGAGGACCTGATGCGGGCTCACCGGCTTGAGCTGCCCTTCGGTTTCGACCCGCGTTCGGTGACCGCGCCGGTGAGGTGAGGGTGCGAGGCCCCACCCATTACCACAAGTAACGCGTTGTTCGCTACCCCCGAGTAATAAGTCGTGTCATGGGCGGGATAACTTGTGCCTCACGGCAGTTGTGCAGGACTTTCTCTCCAGAGGGCGCACCCATGGGCAACGACACCTCGACCCGTCCAACGAGAATCATGTATATGGCGGAGGCCACCGCGCACGGGGGCCGTGAGGGCTATGTGACCAGCCAGGACGGGCGGCTCGAGGTCAAGGTCGCGCTGCCGCGCGAGCTGGGCGGCGACGGTTCCGGCACCAACCCCGAGCAGCTCTTCGCCGCCGGGTACAGCGCCTGCTTCCACAACGCGCTGGTGCTCGTCGGCGAGCGCGCCGGCTACGACCTCGGCGGGTCATCGGTCACCGCCAAGGTCGGCATCGGCCCCAACACGACCGGTGGCTACGGCCTGGCCGTCGCCCTCAACGTCTCCCTGCCGCTGCTGGACCAGGAGTTGGCCGCCCGGCTCGTCCGGGAGGCCCACCACGTCTGCCCGTACTCCAACGCCACCCGCGGCAACATCGAGGTCGCGATCACCATGTACTGATACGTCCCGAGCCGTGCGGGGGGTGGCCCCGCCCGGCCGGTCCCGAGTGCCCCGTTGCACCATGGAGGGTGCATTCAGCACCCAGCGAAACGAAACGGGAGTACGGGCCGGTGATGGACGTCCAGGGCGTGGTGGCGGACGGCTTCGAGCAGGTTCGGGACGCCTTCGTCCGTAATTTCCAGGAGCGCGGGGAGCGAGGTGCGGCCGTCGCCGTGTACGCCGAGGGCCGTCCCGTGGTCGACCTGTGGGCCGGGGCAGCGGACGCCGACGGAGCCGGGGACGGCGCGCGGTGGGGCGAGAACACCGCGCAGGTCGTACGGTCCGCCACCAAAGGCGTCGCCGCCGCCGTACCGCTGCTGCTGCACCAGCGCGGTCAGTTGGACCTGGACGCGCCCGTCGGTACGTACTGGCCCGAGTTCAAGTCGGCCGGCAAGGAGCGGGTGCTCGTCCGGCACCTGCTCGGGCACCGCGCCGGGGTGCCGGTGCTCGACACCCCGCTCACGCCCGCAGAGGCCGCTGACGGTGTTTCCGGCCCCCGCGCCGTGGCGGAGCAGGCGCCCGCATGGGAGCCCGGCACCGCGCACGGCTACCACGCCCAGACCTACAGCTGGCTCCTTGGCGAGCTCGTCCAGCGGGTCACCGGGCGGTCCATCGGCCGCTGGGTCGCCGAGGAGATCGCCGGGCCGCTGGGACTCGACCTGTGGATCGGCCTGCCGGCGGCGGAACAGCCCCGCGTCGGCCGTATCGGATACGTCGAAGCCCCGCCCGCGCCCGCCACACACGGCCTGCGCGTACGGCCCAAGCGCTCGGTCTCCGACGCCTACGGCGACCCTGAGTCCCTCACCCGGCGCGCCTTCGGGGCGATCCACCCCCTCCCGGATGAGAACGACCCCGGCTACCGCGCCGCCGAACTCCCCGCCTCGAACGGCATTGCCACCGCCCGCTCCCTGGCCCGCTTCTACGCGGCACTCATCGGCGACGTGCCGCACGGCCGACGGCTGTTCGCGCCCGCGACGCTCACCCTGGCCCGTACGGAGGAGTCCGCGGGCCCGGACAAGGTCCTCGTCGTGGACACCCGCTTCGGGCTCGGCTACATGCTCCACGGGGCCGCAGCGCCGATGCTCTCGCCCGGCTCCTTCGGCCACCCCGGCCGCGGTGGCTCGCTCGCCTTCGGCAACCCCGAGGCGGGCATCGCCTTCGGCTACGTCACCAACGGCATGCAGAAGAACGTCACCGCGGACCCCCGTGCCCAAGCCCTGGTCCGCGCCCTGCGCCGGTGCCTGAGCGGGCAGCAGCCAGCATCCTGACGTGCACCTGCACCAGGGCAGGACACACAATGCCCCCGGCCAACGGAGTGACCGGGGGCCATGTGCCGCACGATGCAGTGGATTCAGAGCTCCGCTGCCTCCCCGCTGTCGGCGTTCGGGTTCGGGGCCGGCACCGGCGTCGGCCCCGACCGCATCACCCGGTTCAGCGGATGGCGAGGGACCGGGCAGCGACTCACTTGAAGGTCACCTTGAGGATTCTGTCCTTGCCGGGGCCGTGGTCGCTGGTGCCCAGCCACAATTCGTTGGTGCCGGGGACCTTGGCGATCGCCCGCATCCGGCCGTAACCAACGTCGTAGCTGGTCGCCGAACCGACGCTCTCACTGGCACCATTGATCGGCACCCGATACAGCTTCCCGTGCAGCATGGACACGTAGATCACACCGTCTGCGATCGCGATCTGGCTGGGCACGCCCGCTGCCGGGTTCCAGAACCCCTTCGGGTTCGTCATGCCGGCGGCTTTGCAGAGTCCCTCACAGGTGGGCCAGCCGTAGTTCGCGCCGGGTTTGATCAGGTTGAGTTCGTCGAACTTGTTTTCACCGATCTCTGCTTCCCACAGCCGTCCATAACGGTCCCAGGCCAGGCCCTGGGGATTGCGGTGGCCGTAGCTGTAGACCCGGGTGCCGAACGGGTTACCGGGAGCCGGTGCGCCGGCTCTGGTGACCCGCAGGATCTTTCCGTTGAGCGAGTTCTTGTCCTGGGCGAGCGCCTTCTGAAAAGCATCGCCGGTGCTGATGTAGAGGTAGCCATCGGGACCGAAGGCAACCGCTCCGCCGTTGTGCTGGCTGTCCTTTTTGATGCCGGTGAGGATGGGGGTGTAGCCGCTGAGGGAGGCGCCGTCGAAGCGCATCTTCACGACTCGGTTGTCTGTGGACGTGGTCTGCATGAAGAACACGTCCTTGTCCGTGGTGCCGTTCCAGCTCGGGGAGACAGCGACACCCAGCAGCCCGCCCTTGTCCTGGGTTTCGCGGTGATACACCGTACTGGGGACCGTACCGACCTGCTTCTTGGATCCGTCGCGCGCGACCTGCCAGACCTTGGCGGTGTTGCGTTCGGTCACCAGTGCCGACTTCCCGTTCGGCAGGAAGGAAATGCCCCACGGCGTGGTCAGGCTTGTGGCGAGCGTCGCGACGCCGGAGGGCGCGCGGCCTCGTTCGCTCACGCCGAGATGTGTGCTCGTTGAACGGGAAGTGGTGCCGGGCGCTGCAGCCACTGATGGCGACTGGAGGAGGCCGACGGACAAGAGGGCACCGATGGTGGCGAGTGAGGCGACACCTCGATGAGCGGGATGGAGCGCCGAACGTGCCGAGCGTGACATTCCAACACTGTCCTTTCCTGACTGGGGAGGCTGAGTGCTGCTCAGCGATGCTGGGAAAAAATCCTGAGGTCGTGCACGAAGAGAAACAGCGATGCAGCATGCGTCGCTTCTGCCGAGAAGTCTCGACTAGGTATGGGAACCCGACCAGTCGGGTTCGACCATTTTGCTGAACGAGCCGCTCTTGCCGTTGGCGAGGGCCTATCGCGGTCTATATATGACACAGAAAAGGACCCGCCGGTCGATCCTGCGGGTCCTTTTGGGAATTGTCGGTCAACGTCTCAGCTATTTCGTGGGCCTGGGTATGAAATGGTTGATGCCCGGGGCGGGTTGTGATTGGTTTTCCGGCCGATTGGAGGATGGGTGGCCGGCCTCCGGGAACATGGTGCGTCGACGATGGGGAGTCAACCGGCGCGCAGCATCAGGCCGATGCCCAGCACCATCAGGCACGCCGCCGCGATGCGCGGCACTCCGAACCGCTCCTTGAAGAACAGTGCGCCGATCACCGCGCCGACGATAATGCTGGACTCGCGCAGGGCCGCGATCGGAGCGAGCGGGGCGCGGGTCTGGGCCCACAGCACCAGGCCGTAGGCGAAGATCGCCAGCAGCCCGCCGCTCACGCCCTGGGCCGCGAACGGCCGCAGCTGGGCGACCAGTTCGCCACGCCGTGTCGTCAGCGCGAAGACGGGGATCACGAGCCCCTGGAGGATCATCAGCCAGGCGATGTAGCCGAGCGGGGTGCCAGACGCCCGTACGCCCAAGCCGTCCACCACCGTGTACGCGGCGATGGACAGCCCGGTGGCGAGGGCCGCCAGGATCGCCGGCCAGTGCGGGCGGCTGCCGTGCCCGCCCCCGCGGATGCCCCACAGCGCCACGCCGACCAGGCCGGTCGAGGCGACCGCGACCCCGGCCGCCGCCCAGCCGTCCGGCACCTCGCCGGCGAAGGCCGCGGCCAGCACGGTCACCACCAGCGGCGCCGTACCCCGCGCTATCGGGTACATCTGGCCGAAGTCGCCCAGCCGGAACGAGCGCATCAGCAGGGTCATATAGCCGAGGTGCAGCGCGGCGGAGGCGAGGAGGTACGGCCAGGCGGCCGCTGCCGGCAGCGGAGCGAAGAGGGCCAGCGCCGCCCCGCCCAGTATCCCGCCGACGTTCACCAGGGTGAAGGCGAGCAGCTGGTCCTTGATGTGGTGGGCCACCGCGTTCCAGCCGGCGTGGATGACCGCCGCGAGCAGCACCGCCGCGGCGACGAGCGGGCTCACGCGGTCTCTTCGCGTACGTCCACCAGCTCGCCCCCGGCGTACTCGATCAGGGACGTGGAGTCGAGCGGGAACACGGTGTGCGGGGTGCCGGCCGCCGCCCACACCACCTCGTGGTCGAGCAGCCCGCGGTCGGCGAGCACCCGGGTGCGGATGCGGTGGCCGAACGGCGGTACGCCGCCGATCGCGTAGCCCGTGGTCTCCCGCACCAGGCCCGCGTCCGCCCGCCCAACCGTGGAGGCGCCGAGTTCGGCCCGTACGCGGTCCACGTCCACCCTCGACGAACCGTCCACGAGCACCACGACCGGCTGCCCGTCCGCCTCGAACACCAGCGACTTGACGATCTGGTTCAGCGCGCAGCCGATGGCGGCCGCGGCTTGGGCGGCGGTGCGCGCGGCGTCCGGGAAGCGGCGTACCTCGACGTCGAGACCCAGCTCGCGCAGGGCCTCGGCGAATCGGGGATGTGCAGTGTCGGGTGTGCTCGGTGTGCTCATGCCCCGACGCTAGCGTTTGGTGTATCGGCCACGCGACTGTGATTCAGGTCCCGAAGCCCCCGGTCCAGTGGGGCGGCTCAGCCGGCCGCGCGCAGGATCTGCGCGACGACCGGGCCAGCCGAATCCCCGCCGTGGCCGCCCTCCGGCACCACCGCGGCCACGGCCAGGTCATCGCGGTACGCGGTGAACCAGCCGTTGGGCTTCTTCTGCCCGTCGACCTCTGCCGATCCCGTCTTGGCGCCGAAGTCCCCGCCCATTCCGGCCATCGCCTCGGCGGCCGTGCCCTGGGTCGCGGTGAGTCGCATCAGCGCGCGCAACTGCTGTGCGGTGCCCGGCGACAGTGAGCGGGCCGCCTTGGCCAGCTGCCGGTCGTCGACCGACGGAGAGACGATGAACGGCTGGTGGAAGGAGCCGGTACGGACGGTGGCCGCGACCGCCGCCATGTCGAGCGGGTTCATCCGGACTCCGCCCTGGCCGATCAGCGAGGCGGCCTTGGATGCGGCGCTCTGCACCGGCACCCCTCCGTCGAACGACCGCACGCCCGTCTGCCAGTTGAGCCCGAGGCCGAAGACCTCCCGCGCCTCCTTGGTCAGGTCGCCGTCGCCCAGCTTCTCGGCCTGGGAGATGAACGCGGTGTTGCAGGAGCGGGCGAAGGCCTGGGCGAAAGTGGCGTTCTTCATCTCGAACTTGTCGTCGTTCTGGAACTTCCAGCCGCCGTACGTCACGTACTTGGGGCAGGGGTGCGGCTTGTCGTAGGACGCCAGACCCTTGTCGATCAGCAGCGCGGACGTGACGATCTTCATCGTCGATCCGGGGGCCATCGACCCCTGGAGCGCGAGGTTGTAGCCCTTGGCAGGGGAGTTGGCGACCGCGAGGATCTCTCCGGTGCTGGCCTTGAGGGCCACCACTCCGGCCTTGTCGTTCTTGCTCACCGCCTGCTCGGCGAGGCGCTGCACCTTCGCGTCGAGGGTCGTACGGAGCGTGCCGGGGGTGCCCTTTGAGAGCACCTTCAGGGTCTCGTCCGGGCGCTTGGTGTCGCTCTTCTGAGAGGAGTCCGCATTCTGGCCCGCACGGTTGATCCACAGTTCGACGCCCGCCGTGCCGCCGGCCTTGTCGCCGTACCGCTCCCGCAGGCTCGCCAGCACGCCGTGCAGCGCCGGGTGCGCCTCCTCCGTGAGCGGCGCGCCGTTGCGGTCCACCGCCTTGATGGGCGGCGCCTCGGCCTCACCGGTCTTCAGAGAGTCGCCGGCGCGGAGGCTTGGGTGGATGACCGTCGGCTGCCAGCCGACCTGCGGCAGCCCGGTCTTCTTGTTGCGCACGACGGTCAGCTCGGATTCATACGTCCAGGTGGCCTGCTGCCCCTTGTAGGAGATCTCCGCGTTGACGTTGAACGGCACGGTGCTGCCGCTCGGGGTGCCGGGGGTGAGCGTCACCTTCTCGATGTGCGCGTCGTCCTGATAGCCGGTCAGCGCGGCTGCCGCGGTCTGCTTGTCGTCCGTGAAGGACGCGGCGCGCTTCGCCGCGCCGGAAGCCCAGGCGGTGAGGAAGTTCCGCGCTGTGACCTTGACCTCGGCCGCGCTGGGCGGGCCGGTCTTCACCGGGGCCGGTCCGTGGTCGTCGGAGGATGCGGCGCTGGTCGAGTCGCCGACCAGGCTGTACGCGCCGTATCCCGCGGCTCCCGCCAGGGCGGCGAACACCCCGCCGATGACAGCGACCTTCGCGCCAGTGCGCATTGGAGAAACCCCCACAGTCTCTCTCGAAGAACTCTCAATCGCCCGATCAGAGCGTTGCGCGGCGCACTCTACGGCATCAGATCCAGGTGTCCAGCCACATGCGGTTCCGCCACGCCCCCATGGGCAGCGGCTGCCCGGTGTAGATCGGAAAGAAATAGATGAAGTTCCAGACGATCAGCAGGACGAGCACTCCCGCTCCGACCGCCCCCAGCACCCGCCGCCGCTCCGAGGATCCCGGTGGACCCAGAATCGCGCCGATCATCATCGCCACCGCCAGGCACAGGAACGGGGCGAACACCACCGCGTAGAACAGGAAGATCGTCCGCTCCTGGTACAGGAACCACGGCAGCCAGCCGCCCGCGATCCCGCACAGGATCGCGCCCGCCCGCCAGTCCCGCCGCAGCGCCCAGCGATAGAGCAGGTAGAGCACCGCGAAACACGCCGCCCACCACAGCAGCGGGGTGCCGAGCGCCAGCACCTCCCGCGCGCACTTGTCCACCGCGTCCGTCGGGCAGCCGGCCTGGCCGGCCCGCGGCGACTCGTAGAAGTACGAGACCGGGCGGCCCGCGACGATCCAGCTCCACGGGTTGGACTGGTACGTGTGCGGCGAGGTCAGGGTGACGTGGAAGTTGTAGACCTGGGACTGGTAGTGCCACAGACTGCGCAGCGCGTCGGGCAGCCAGGTCCATGCGCCGCCCCGGCCCTCGCCCTGGGCCCAGTCGCGGTAATAGCCGCCGGTGGTGACGAACCAGCCCGTCCAGGACGCGATGTACGTCAGCACCGCCACCGGCACCAGGGACAGGAACGCGGGCAGCGCGTCACGGCGCACCATGGAACGGCGGGGGCGCGTGGCGCCCGCCGTGCGCCGGACTCCCACATCCCACAGCACGGTGAGGATGCCGAAGGCCGCCAGGACGTACAGGCCGTTCCACTTCGTAGCGCAGGCCAGGCCCAGACACAGCCCCGCCGCGATCCGCCACGGCCGCGGGCCGAGCTTCAGCCGGTCGCCCACCGCCGCGTCGGGCCGAAGATCGCCGGCGGTGTCCACAGGCAGTGCCGCCGCGAACCGGGCCCTGGTCCGGTCCCTGTCGATGAGCAGGCACCCGAAGGCCGCCACGATCCAGAACATCACCACCAGGTCGAGCAGCGCTGTGCGGCTCATCACAAAGTGCAGCCCATCGACGGCGAGCAGCGCGCCGGCGAGACAGCCCAGCGCCGTGGAGCGCAACAGCCGCCGGCCGATGCGGCACACCATCAGCACGGAGATCGTGCCGAGCAGCGCCACCATGAAGCGCCAGCCGAACGGGTTCAGCCCGAAGAGCCACTCGCCGATCGCGATCGTCCACTTGCCGACGGGCGGATGGACGACATAGCTGGCCTCGGGGCTGAGGGGAATCCGCTGCGGCTGGGCGAGGATCAGGTCGTTGGCCTTCTCCGGCCACTTGCCCTCGTAGCCGTACTGGAGCAGCGACCAGGCGTCCTTGGCGTAGTACGTCTCGTCGAATATCACGGCGTTCGGGCTGTGCAGATGCCAGAAGCGCAGCAGTCCGGCGACCAGCGCGACCAGGAGGGGACCGCCCCAGCCGGACCAGCGGGTCAGCCGCTGCGCGGTCTGCGGGCTCAGGCCGAGCGCCGCCCACACCCGGCCGCCGGGCTGGGGTCCCCCATGGCGAAGCCCAGGGGAGTACGGGGGCACCAGCCGGTCCCGGAGAGGTACGCGGGGCCGGTCCACATGCCCGAACCGGCGCAGCCGCAGCTGCCAGGCGGTCGGCTCCGGGTGCTCCTGGGCCGCCGCCGCGGGCTGCTCGGCCGGCTGCTGCTCGCGCCGGGCTCCTGTAGCGGTGTCACTGCTCACCCGCGCCATCGTAGGGAACGCGGGTGTGCGATTGGCGGCCACCGTCCGTACGTCCCGCACTCCGTGTGGGTTTCTCTTCGGGGCAGCCGCCCCTCTGGGGTGCGCTGACCAGGAGACACTGCCGCCGGTGGCGGGCGTCTGCCCTCGGCTGTACGCCCTGTGCTCCGGCTCTCCCGTGCGGCGGGACACCGGCGCCGCGCCGGCTGCGAGGATGGCCGTGTGACTGGAACGCTCGTACTCGCAGGGACCCCCATCGGCGACACCGCGGACGCCCCGCCCCGACTGGCTGCCGAGCTCGCCGCCGCCGATGTCGTCGCGGCCGAGGACACCCGGCGGCTGCGCCGCCTGGCCCAGGCCCTCGGTGTGCAGCCGGCCGGCCGCGTGGTGTCGTACTTCGAGGGCAACGAGTCCGCCCGCACCCCCGAGCTGGTCGAGGCGCTCGCCGGCGGCGCGCGTGTGCTCCTCGTCACCGACGCCGGCATGCCGTCGGTGTCCGACCCCGGCTACCGGCTGGTCGCCGCAGCCGTCGAGCAGGGCATCAAGGTCACCGCCGTCCCCGGCCCCTCCGCCGTACTCACCGCCCTCGCGCTCTCCGGGCTGCCGGTCGACCGGTTCTGTTTCGAGGGCTTCCTGCCGCGCAAGGCCGGCGAGCGCCTGGGCCGCCTGCGGGAGGTGGCCGACGAGCGCCGCACCCTCGTCTACTTCGAGGCCCCGCACCGCCTCGACGACACCCTCGCCGCCATGGCCGAGGTCTTCGGCGCCGAACGCCGGGCCGCGGTGTGCCGGGAGCTCACCAAGACCTACGAGGAGGTCCGGCGCGGCCCGCTGAAGGAGCTGGCGCAGTGGGCGGCCGAAGGCGTCCGGGGTGAGATCACCATCGTCGTCGAGGGCGCCCCCGCCAAGGGCCCGCAACAGCTCGACCCCGCCGAGCTCGCCCGCCGGGTCGCCGTCCGCGAGGAGGCGGGGGAGCGGCGCAAGGAGGCCATCTCGGCGGTCGCGGCCGAGGCCGGGCTACCCAAGCGCGAAGTCTTCGATGCGGTGGTGGCGGCAAAGAATGCGGCCGGACAGGGCTCATCGGAAGGTAAAGGTCTATCGTGAAAGGCAAAGCGTTGGGCCGCGCAGCGGGTTCTTTCACCATCCCACTGCCAAATCTGGACCAATAGCCGGCAGCCCTGCTGCGCTCCCGTCGGGAAAGTCGTCCACTGGATGAGGGACGGACCATCCCGGAATTACTCGTCCAGCGGACAAGAGGAGCTGGCATGAGCGAGATCGCAGGCACTTCCCCCGGTGTCCCCCCGATGCCCACCGGCCGCAGCATTCCCGAGCCTCCCAAGCACGAGGCGTACTCCTTCGCCTGTATGCGATGCGGCCACGCCTGGGAGCAGGAATACGAGATACGGCACCACGTGGACGCCCAGGGACGTGACGTCGTCACCTACTACGCGAACGGCCGGCGGGTTCCCTCCCCGCTGACCCGCCCGACCTGCCAGAACTGCGGAGGCCACGTGGTCCGGATCATGAAGTCCGGCCAGATACCGCCGCTCGCGGCAGGTCTCGCGCAGCAGGGGATAGCGGGGCCGCTGCTGTCGGCGGCCACTCCGATCGAGCCGTCCGCGGAGGTCCCGGTCGAGTTTCCCGCCGAGGACAGGACTGCCAGGCGCGAGCCGGGCACCAAGGAGCGGAAGACCGACAAGAACGCCAACCACCGGACCCTGGCCGACCTGCTGCGCGTCTTCCACCGCAGGTGACGGCCGGCAGGCAGCGGACGGCCGGCAGGCAGCGGGCGTACGGCAGGCAGCGGGCGTACGGACCCGGCCGCACCGGCGCATAGGATCGCCGCTATGGCGGCAACAGCATCGAGCAACCGGAGCAACCGGAACCACAAGGACGCGCCCCCGCCGCTCCCCGAGCCGCTGCGGGTGCCCGTCGCGGACTCCCACACCCACCTCGACATGCAGTCGGGACCGGTCGAGGACGCCCTCGCCAAGGCGGCCTCCGTGGGAGTCACGACCGTGATCCAGGTCGGCTGCGACATCAAGGGCTCCCGCTGGGCGGCTCAGACGGCCGCCGCCCACGACAGCGTCTGGGCCACGGTCGCCCTGCACCCCAACGAGGCGCCGCGCATCGTCCTCGGCGACCCTGACGGGTGGTCGCGCCAGGGCGCCCGCGAGCCCGGCGGGAACGCCGCTCTGGACGACGCCCTGGCCGAGATCGACAGGCTGGCCGCCCTGCCGCAGGTCCGCGGCGTCGGCGAGACCGGGCTCGACTACTTCCGCACCGGCCCGGACGGCATCGCCGCCCAGGAGCGCTCCTTCCGCCGCCACATCGACATCGCCAAGCGGCACGGCAAGGCCCTGGTCATCCACGACCGCGAGGCCCACGAGGACGTCCTGCGCATCCTGGACGAAGAAGGCGCGCCCGAGTTGGTCGTCCTGCACTGCTACTCCGGCGACGCCGAGATGGCGAAGATCTGCGCCGACAAGGGCTACTTGATGTCCTTCGCCGGCAACGTGACCTTCAAGAACGCCCAGCCGCTGCGCGACGCACTGGCCGTCGCTCCGCTCGACCTGCTGCTGGTCGAGACGGACGCGCCGTACCTCACCCCCGCCCCATACCGCGGACGGCCTAACGCTCCGTATCTCATTCCGGTCACCCTGCGGGCCATGGCCCAGGTGAAGGGCGTGCCCGAGGACACGCTAGCGGCCGCCATCGCCGCCAACACGGCCCGCGCGTTCGGCTATGAGCGGGGCGCGCGGCGGGTTGACGCGCCGTCACAATAAGTCACCGCTCAACTTTGGAGAGTGACTACTGCTCCAGTACAGTCCCGGCCCGATCGCCGGATCAGTGGAGCGTAGTGAGCACTTCCCAGGACACCCGCCGGGCTGCACCCAGCGGCGGCCCCAGGCACGCCCGGGCCACGCAGTGGTACGAGCCGTACGACGCCCGTTTCCACGGCGCGAGCCCGTATGCCGTGAGGGCGTATGGCTCGGATCCGTACGGCGCGCAGCTGTATGAGCCGTACGGCGCCGAGCCGTGCGGGCCGGACCCGTACACCGCGGACCCGTACGGCTCGGATCGGTATGTGCCGGGCCGCTCTGACGCCTTCGACGCCTTCGGACCCTATGGCGGCGGCGCGAGCGCGTTCACCTACGGCTGGGGCTCGTACGACGCCCACGCTCCGTACGACGGCGGCTCGTTCGGCAGCTACGGCTACGGACCCAGCGCCCAGACCGCGGTCCACCAGGCGCCCGCGCCGCCCGCCGCCCCGTACGCGCCGGCGGAGGGCTCGTACGCGCCGGCGGAGGGCTGCCCCCGCGTGCCGCGCCAGGCGCAGCCCCACCCGCCGACCGCGCCCGTGCCGCACCGCGTCGGCGGGCGCAGCGGCGGACGCCGGGCCGCCCGGCGCAGGCGCCGCGCCGCCGAGCGCCCCGAGACGCTGCGCCGGCTCGTCCCACAAGCCTTGGTCGTCGCCTTTCTCGCCGGCGGCAGCACCGCCTTCGTCGCCGACGACAAGTCCGTGACGCTGAGCGTCGACGGCGTTCCGCGCACCCTGCACACCTTCGCCGACGACGTGGCGGAACTGCTGGCCGACGAGCACGTCGAGTACGGCGCACACGACATCGTGGCCCCCTCGCCACGCCAGCCCCTGGCCGCCGGCGACGACATCGTCGTCCGCTACGGCCGTCTGATCACCCTCACCCTCGACGGCGAGCGCCGCCGCGTGTGGACCACCGCCCGCACCGTCGAGGGCGCGCTGCACCAGCTCGGGGTGCGCGCCGAGGGCGCCTATCTGTCCGCCTCGCGCCACTCGCCGATCGCCCGCCGCGGCCTGACCCTCGACGTACGGACCGAACGCACCGTCTCCGTCATGGCCGACGGGCACGAGCGCAGGATCCGGACGAACGCGGCCACCGTACGAGAGGTGGTCGAGCAGGCGGGCATCGTGCTGCGCGGCGAGGACACCACCTCAGTGCCGCTGGACAGCTTCCCGCGCGACAGCCAGACGATCTCCGTCCTGCGGATCACCGGCACCCGGGAGGTGCGCGAGGAACTGATCGACTACCCCACGATCAAGCGCAGCGACCCGACGCTCTTCCAGGGCACCGAAGTCGTCGTCCAGCAGGGCCGGCACGGTCTGAAGCGGGTCACATACGCGATGCGCACCGTCGACGGCGTCCGGCAGAAGCCGAGGAGGCTGCGCTCGGAAGTGGTCAAGCGGCCGGTGCAGCAGGTGGTTCGGGTCGGCACCCAACCGCTGCCGTCCTCCGTCGCCGGCGCGGAGGGGCTGAACTGGGGCGCGCTGGCGCAGTGCGAGTCGGGCGGGCGGCCGGACGCGGTGGACCCCTCCGGGTCGTACGGCGGGCTGTACCAGTTCGACTCCCACACCTGGCACAACCTGGGCGGCCGGGGGCGGCCGGAGGAGGCCTCGGCCGCGGAGCAGACCTACCGGGCCAAGAAGCTGTACGTGCAAAGGGGGGCGAGTCCCTGGCCGGTGTGCGGCCGTAAGCTTCACCAGTGAGCATGAGCAGCACCAGCAGCGCCCACGGCGCCCCGGACGAGCACGGACCCCTCTTGGGGCCCGCTGACATCCGCCAACTGGCCGCCGCCCTGGGGGTTCGCCCCACCAAGCAGCGCGGACAGAACTTCGTCATCGACGCGAACACTGTCCGCCGCATCGTGCGAACCGCGGACGTACGGCCCGATGACGTGGTGGTCGAGGTCGGGCCGGGCCTCGGCTCGCTGACGCTGGCGCTGCTGGAGGCCGCCGACCGGGTCGTCGCGGTCGAGATCGACGACCTGCTGGCCAGTGCTCTGCCGACGACCGTGGCGGCGCGCATGCCGGCGCGCGCGGACCGTTTCGCGCTGGTGCACTCCGACGCGCTGCATGTGACCGAGCTCCCCGGGCCGGCGCCGACCGCGCTGGTCGCCAACCTGCCGTACAACGTGGCCGTGCCCGTCCTGCTGCACATGCTGGACATGTTCCCGACGATCGAGCGGACGCTGGTGATGGTGCAGTCGGAGGTCGCCGACCGGCTCGCCGCCGCCCCCGGCTCGAAGGTCTACGGCGTGCCGTCCGTCAAAGCCGCCTGGTACGCGGAGGTGAAGCGGGCCGGCGCCATCGGACGCAACGTCTTCTGGCCCGCGCCGAACGTCGACTCGGGGCTGGTCTCGCTGGTGCGGCGCGCGGAGCCGCTGAACACCACCGCCTCGAAGAAGGAGGTGTTCGAGGTCGTCGACGCCGCGTTCGCACAGCGGCGCAAGACCCTGCGGGCCGCTCTGCGGGGGTGGGCCGGGTCGCCGGCGGCGGCCGAGGCGGCGCTGGTCGCGGCGGGGGTCTCGCCGCAGGCGCGCGGCGAGTCGCTGACGGTGGAGGAGTTCGCCCGCATCGCCGAAAACCGGGGCGCTCTCGCGGGGGTCTCCGGCTGATCGGTGCGCCGGAGCGTGCCACCGTGCCCGGGCCATGACGGGGTCGGCCACGTGGCTCGGACCGGTGGGGATCGCAGGGGAGAATGGAGCCGCCCAGCCGTATGGCGATCCGCCGTACGGCGACCCGTATGAGGACCAGGAGAGCCGCAACCGTGACCCGATCCGTGACCGCCCGCGTTCCCGCCAAGGTCAACGTGCAGCTCGCGGTCGGCGGGCTGCGCCCCGACGGCTTCCACGACCTGGCGAACGTCTTCCTCGCCGTCGGGCTGTACGACAAGGTCACCGCCACCCCGGCCGACTCCCTGCGGATCACGGTCTCCGGCGGGGACGCCGACCAGGTGCCGGCGGACCGTACGAACCTCGCCGCCCGCGCCGCCGAACTCCTCGCCGGCCGCCACGGCATCGAGCCGAACGTCCACCTGCACATCGGCAAGGACATCCCCGTCGCCGGGGGCATGGCGGGCGGCAGCGCGGACGGCGCCGGAGCGCTCGTCGCCTGCGACGCGCTGTGGGGGACCGGCGCCTCCCGCGCCGAACTCCTCGAGATCTGCGCCGAGCTGGGCAGCGATGTGCCGTTCAGCCTCGTCGGCGGCGCGGCACTGGGCCGCGGGCGCGGCGAGCGGCTGACCCCGCTCCCCGTCGGCGGGACCTTCCACTGGGTCTTCGCGGTGGCCGACGGCGGGCTGTCCACCCCGGCTGTGTACCGCGAGTGCGACCGGCTGCGGGACGAAGCGGGAACGGGCGCGACGGTGGACCACGTACCGGACCCGGAGCCGTCCCCGGCGCTGCTGGACGCCCTCGGCGACGGCGACGTGCCCGCCCTCGCCGCGGCCCTGATGGCGGGAGGCTCGAGCAACGACCTCCAGGCGGCCGCGCTCTCGCTGCGGCCCGCCCTCGCCGACACCCTGGCGGCCGGCGCCAAGGCCGGGGCCCTGGCCTCGATCGTCTCCGGCTCCGGCCCGACGTGCGCCTTCCTGGCGCGGGACGCCACTGCCGCCCAGGCGCTGGCCGGCGAACTGACCGCCTCGGGCACCTGCCGCACGGCCCGGGTCGCGCAGAGCCCGGCAGCCGGCGCGACGGTGCTGTAAAGCATCAGCGGCGAGCGGCGCCCAGGAAGCCGCGACACTGATCCGTGGCGCAGCCCCGCCCGCCGCAGCCCCGCCCGCCGCAGCGCGCGGTCTGGCGGCTGCCGCCGCGGCGTACCCTGGATGGCCGGCCGCCCACCAGTGCCCCCAGCGGTCCCAGTCGTGGAAGATCAGGAGCGGAATGGCCATCAACCTCGTCAATCTGGAAGCCGTCAGCAAGGTGTACGGCACGCGTACGCTGCTCGACGGCATCTCCCTCGGCGTCAGCGAGGGCGACCGGATCGGCGTCGTCGGTCGCAACGGTGACGGCAAGACCACCCTCATCCGCATCCTCGCCAGGCTCGAATCCGCCGACGAGGGCCGGGTCACCCACTCCGGCGGGCTGCGGCTCGGCGTGCTCACCCAGCACGACTCGCTCGACCCCGCCGCCACCGTCCGGCACGAGGTCGTCGGCGACCTGGCCGACCACGAGTGGGCGGGCAACGCCAAGATCCGCGATGTCCTCACCGGACTCTTCGGCGGCCTCGACCTGCCCGGCTTCCCCAAGGGCCTGGACACGGTCATCGGTCCGCTCTCCGGCGGTGAGCGCCGCCGTATCGCGCTCGCCAAGCTGCTGATCGCCGAGCAGGACCTGATCGTCCTGGACGAGCCGACCAACCATCTTGACGTCGAGGGCATCGCCTGGCTCGCCCAGCACCTGCGGGCCCGCCGCTCGGCGCTGGTGGTCGTCACCCACGACCGCTGGTTCCTCGACCAGGTCTGCACCCGCATGTGGGACATCCAGCGCGGCGCTGTGCACGAGTACGAGGGCGGCTACTCCGACTACGTCTTCGCGCGCGCCGAGCGGGAGCGTATCGCGGCCACGGAGGAGGCCAAGCGGCAGAACCTGATGCGCAAGGAGCTGGCGTGGCTGCGGCGCGGCGCCCCGGCCCGTACGAGCAAACCGCGCTTCAGGATCGAGGCGGCGAACGAGCTGATCGCGGACGTGCCGCCGCCGCGTGACAGCGCGGAGCTGATGAAGTTCGCGAGCTCCCGGCTCGGCAAGACGGTCTTCGACCTGGAGAACGTCACCGTCCAGGCGGGCCCCAAGGTGCTGCTCAAGCACCTCACCTGGCAGCTGGGCCCCGGCGACCGCATCGGCCTGGTCGGGGTGAACGGCGCCGGCAAGACCTCGCTGCTGCGGGCGATGGCGGACGCGGCCCGTACCGAGGGCGAGGCGCAGCCCGCCGCCGGCCGGATCGTCGTCGGGAAGACCGTCAAGCTCGCCTATCTCTCACAGGAGGTCGCCGAACTCGACCCCACCTGGCGGGTCCTGGAGGCCGTGGAGCGGGTCCGGCAGCGGGTGGACCTCGGCAAGGGCCGGGAGATGACCGCCTCGCAGCTGTGCGAGAAGCTCGGCTTCACCAAGGAGAAGCAGTGGACGCCGGTTGGCGACTTGTCGGGCGGTGAGCGCCGCCGGCTGCAGATCCTGCGGCTGCTGATGGACGAGCCGAACGTCCTCTTCCTGGACGAGCCGACGAACGACCTCGACATCGAGACCCTCGCCCAGCTCGAGGACCTGCTCGACGGCTGGCCGGGCTCTCTCGTGGTCATCAGCCACGACCGCTACTTCATCGAGCGGGCCACGGACCGGGTCTTCGCGCTGCTCGGCGACGGCGCCCTGCGGATGCTGCCGCGCGGTGTGGACGAGTACCTGGAGCGCCGCCACCGCATGGAGCAGCAGGCAGCGGCGGCCGCCGCCCCGGCGCCCGCCGCGACCGCCAGGCAGAAGCCGTCGGTCGACGCCCGCGCGGCGAAGAAGGAACTCCAGCGGATCGAACGCCGCCTGGACCGCATCGGTGACCAGGAGTCCAAGCTGCACGAGCAGATCGCCGAGAACGCCACGGACTTCGAGCGGGTGGCGAAACTCGACGCGGAACTGCGCGAGTTGGCGGCGGAGCGGGATGAACTGGAGTCGCGCTGGCTGGAGCTGGCGGAGGACGTCTGATCCCGCCGCCACATCAGGAGGTGCCCCACTGGCGGTTCGGGGCGAGTGGTACAAAGAACTCCCGCTTGCTTGCCTGCCGCTCACTGGCGGGCGCCATGCCCGATTTGCTCCACCCTGATGCGGTTTGATGATCCGTCAGGGGTGTGCGGGGGAGAACGGTCGGGACATGGCCCCGCGTAAAGAGGAACGCTGATGTCACAGCCGCCCCAGCCGCCCCCTGGCTCCCCCGGGGATCCCAGCCAGCAGCCGCCTGGCTCCGCGGGCGGCGCCCCCGCGCCGGGCGGCTTCGGCGCGCCGCAGGATCCTCGCGCCGGCTTCGCCGGAGCGGGCCCCGGCGGCTATCCGCCGCAGCAGCCGCAGGGCGGGCCCGCCTACGGCTATCCGCAGTCTCCGCCCCCGAACCAGCCTCCGCAGTCTCCGCCCCCGAACCAGCCTCCGCAGGCCCCGCCCCCGTACGGCTACCCCGGCCCGTCGCAACCGCCCCCGGGCCCCGGACAGCCGTACGGCCGGCAGCAGTACGGCATGTACCCGCAGCCGGGCCAGTTCCCGGGCGGCGGCATACCGCCCCAGGCACCCCCACCCGGCACCAGCTCGGGCAGGACGCTGGCCATCATCAGCGCGGTCGTCGCCGTGGTGCTGCTGGTCGCCGGCGGCGTCTGGTTCGCGGCGGGCGGCAGTGACGGCGGCGAGCAGGACGACGCGCAGGGTTCCTCGGGCGGCAGCAGTGAAGGCGGCAGCGGCGGTTCCGGGGGCGTCAACGGCGACCTCATCACCAAGATCCCCAAGCCCGCGGTCAACGACCAGGTGACGGTCGAGGGCCTGTGGGTCAGCGACAAGATCTTCGCCAAGGGCGATGTCGACAAGATCGTCGGCTACGACCCGGCCGGCGCCACCAAGCGCTGGGAGATCCCGCTTCCCGGCCACATCTGCTGGGCCTCCCGGCGCACCACCGAGGACGGCCTGAGCGCCGTGCTCTTCCAGGGCGCCAAGGCCACCACGGCCCAGCCGCACCAGGGCTGCACCGAAGTCGCCGCGATCGACGTCGTCCACGGCAAGAAGCTCTGGCAGAAGTCGGTGACCACCGGCGGCCAGAAGATGACCTTCCACGAGGTGACCGTTGGCGATGGAGCCGTCGCCGCGGGCGGCACCAGCGGCGGCGCGGCCTGGAACCTCGGCAGCGGCAGGCAACTGTGGGCCCCCAAGCAGGACGCGAAGTGCGAGGACGTGGGGTACGGCGGCGGGGCCAAGCTCGTCGCCGTGGTCAAATGCGGGAAATTCGACAGGCCGACGGTGGAGATCCAGACGCTCAACCCGCAGACGGGCAGGCCGAAATCGGTCTTTCAGATGCCCAGCGGCTTCCAGTACGTCCACATCGTGTCCACCGATCCGCTGATCGCCGCCGGTGAAGCGGACATCTCCGCCAACGGCGTCTCGGACTTCATGGTCCTCGACGACAGCACCCAGCGCGCCACGCTGCGCAGCAAGATCTCCTCGTCCGGCAGCCAGCACACCCTTGACTGCGGCGTGAACGATGTCGAGGGCTGCAAGCTGGTGGTCACCGACAAGGACACCCTGTTCCTGGCGTCCAAGGAGCATGAGGCCCAGGCCAAGTACGGGCGGACCAACGAGATCCTCGCCTACGACCTGAAGACCGGGAAGGCCAAGGGCAAGGCCGACGCGGGCGAGGAGCGCATGATGGTGCCGCTGCGCATGGACGGCAATGACCTCATCGCCTACAAGTACCCGACATACGACAAGGGCGGCCAGGTCCTGCGCATCGACCCCACGACGTACAAGTCCACCGTGCTGCTGCAGAACCCGGACAGCACCAACCGTACGGAGAGCAGCTTCCGCCCCGAGCTGAACGTGGACATCGCCTTCGTGGGCGGCCGCCTCTACATGGGTCAGCACTACGCCACGAACCGCAGGTCCGCCTTCGCCAAGGAGTACCTCGCCGTGGTCTTCGGAGCCAAGTAGTCGCACGGCGGCGGGCGAGCGTGTAGCTTCCGGGGTCACGAAGCCGGGGGTTTCGGTGGCTTCGGGGGACTGGGGGACGCTCGTGGGCATACGGCTCATGGTGGTCGACGACCACCGCCTGCTCGCTGAAGCACTCGCTTCGGCACTGAAGTTGCGTGGGCACCGGGTGCTCGCGGCGGCCGCGCCGGCTGCCGGGGCGGCGGAGCTGGTGATCAGCCGGGTGCCGGAGGTGTGCCTGCTGGGCACCGCCGCTCCCGCCGAGCCCGGGGCCTTCGAACCGTTGGCGAGGATCAAGCTGCAACGGCCGCAGATCGCCGTCGTGGTGCTGGGGCCGGTGCCCAGCCCGCGCGGGATCGCCGCGGCGTTCGCCGCCGGGGCGTCCGGCTATGTGCGCCACGACGAGCGCATCGAGGGCGTCGAGCGCGCCGTGGTCCGGGCCCGCGCGGGGGACGCGGCGGTCGCGCCGCAGCTGCTGCAGGGCGCGTTCGCGGAACTGCTCGATCCGGCCGCGCAGGCGGACGACGAGGCGGCGCGGCTGCTGCGGCTGCTGACACCGCGTGAGGCGGAGGTGCTGCTGCGGGTCGCGGAGGGCGAGGACACCCGGCTGATCGCGGCCAGGATGGGGGTCGCGCCGAGCACGGCCCGTACGCACGTCCAGCGCGTGCTGATGAAGCTCGGCGTCGGGTCCCGGCTGGAGGCGGCGGCGCTCGCCGCACGGACCGGACTGCTGGAGCGGGCCGGTGCGGCGAGTGAGCCGACGGACGCTCCCCCAGAGCTTCTCCCCCAGTTACCGCTGGGAGGTACCCCCAGGGGTACCCCCAAGCCGAAAGGGAGTGGGGGCACCTCCCAGCGGTAGTCCCGCCCGGGCCTGGCGGCCCGGGCACCCCCAGGGGGAGCGCGGAGGGCCCGAGGAGCGAGGGCCCGCACGGTCGACCGTCGGCGTGGGGGACCCCCAGCGATAGCTGGGGGAGTTGGCTGGGGGAGGGTCCAAGCCCCGGAGGTGAACCGAGCGCCAGGTGCCGCGGCGGAGCCGGGATCAGGAGCCGGGATCAGAGGCATCGGCGGCGGGACCGCGGGCGGTCCCGCCGCCATGAGTCACTGCGGCGGCTGCTCGCCCTCGGTGGGCACAGGGCGCGGCGGGGCCAGCGGGCGGAGCTTCATCCAGACCAGGAACAGCACGCCGAGGACGAGCATGGCCACGCCCGTCCAGAGGTTGATGTTGATGTTCTGTGCCTTGCGCAGATCGGCGTCGGAGACGGTGATCCCGGCGATGGTGACGAGGATGCCGTAGATCACGAACAGGCCGCCGATGATGCGCCGTACGTCGAACAGCCGGGCGGCCGTCGCGGACTTCTGCTCCAGCTCCTCGACCTGCCGCTGGTAGGTGTACTCCTCGCTCATGGTGGGGCAGCCTTTCCGGTCGTGGGTCAGATGGAGAAGTGGGTCAGATGGAGAAGGGGATGTAGCAGATGGCGGCGAGGAGGATCGCGCCCCAGCCCAGCACAGCCGGCTTGCGGTACCACGCCTCGTCGCCCGGGGCCGGGGGCTCGGCCATGCCCGGGGAGGTGGTGCCGTACACCAGCCCGGCGAGCGATTCGATCGGCTTCGGCTTGGTGAACAGCGAGACCACGACCATCACCACGCCGCCCACCACGAACGCCACGATCGCGGAGACGAAGTTGGCGCCCTGGTCGCTGGGGATGGAGATGACGCCCGCCCGGTAGAACCAGAAGTAGTTGATCATCGCGGCCAGGGTGCCCAGGAGCAGACCCCAGAACCCGGCCGCTGACGTGGCCCGCCGCCAGAACATGCCGATGATGAAGACGCAGAACAGCGGCACGTTGAAGAACGAGAACAGCGTCTGCAGGTAGTTCATGATGTTGCTGAACGTCGAGGCGATGAAGGCCGTCCCCATGCCGCCCAGCACGCCGATCGCCGTCACCACGCGCCCGGTGGTCAGGTAGTACTCGTCCGGACGGCCCTTGATGATGTACGCGGACCAGATGTCGTGGGTGAACACCGTGTTGAACGCCGAGACGTTCGCGGCCATGCCGGCCATGAAGGCGGCGAGCAGCCCGGTGATCGCGATGCCCAGCACCCCGTTCGGCAGCAGGTCGCGCATGAGCAGCGGGATCGCGTCGTTGTACTGCAGGCCGCTGCCCGGCTTGCCCAGGCCCGGCTCGATGACCAGCGCGATCAGGCCTGGCACGACCACGACCAGCGGGACGAAGATCTTGGGATACGCGGCGATCAGCGGGGTGCGCTGGGCCGCCGAGAGGTTCCTGGCGGACAGGGCGCGCTGCACCTCGGCGAAGTTGGTCGTCCAGTAACCGAAGCTCAGACAGAAGCCGAGGCCGAGCACGATGGTCAGCCAGTTGGCGCCCAGCGGGTTGGGCGAGCCGATGCCGGTGCCGCCCCAGGCGGATACGAAGTTCTCGCCGTATGTGGCGGTGAGCTTGTCGGTGAGCCCGCTCCAGCCGCCGACCCGCTTGAGTCCGACGACGGTGAGCGGGATGAGCGCGGCGAGGATGACGAAGAACTGCAGCACCTCGTTGTAGATCGCCGAGGAGAGCCCGCCCAGGGTGATGTACACGAGGACGAAGAAGCCGGCGACGACGATCGCGACCCACTGCGGCCAGCCGAGCAGCGCCTCCAGCACGATCGCCATCGCGTAGAGGTTGACGCCCGCGATCAGCACGGACGCCACGGAGAAGATGATCGAGCTGAGCAGGTGGGACGGTGGCCCGTAGCGGTGCAGCAGGAACTCGGGCACGGACCGGACCTTCGAGCCGTAGTAGAACGGCATCATCACCAGGCCCAGGAAGACCATGGCCGGGATGGCACCGACCCAGTACCAGTGCACGGTGTACGCGCCGTACTGGGCCCCGTTGGCCGCCATGCCCAGGATCTCCAGCGCACCGAGGTTGGCTGCGATGAACGCGAGACCGGTGACCCAGGCAGCCAGCGCCCGCCCGGAGAGGAAGAAGTCGAGGCTCGTCTTCACGCTCCGTCTGGCAGCGAAACCGACGCCGAGGACCACGGCGAAGTAGATGCCCAGGATGGTGTAGTCGAGCACGTTGGTGGGGAGTCGAAGCCCTTCGGCCAATTGCTGCATACGGCTCACTCGCTTCTTTGCGGCGATCTGGACGAACAGAAACGTACGCGCGTGCGGTCGGAAACTGAACGATTGTGTTGGAATTCTTTGCCGGTGGATCGTGGCGTATCGGTGCCCATGGGGTCTTCCCGGCAGCTCTGAGCCCTTGACGCGTCTGTTTGGTCGTGATTAATTGTGTTTAGTTGTGTTTGGAGAGTGGGGCGAGGAGCGGCACGGTGAAGAAGACAGCGACCCGGCTCGCGGACGGCCGTGAGCTGATCTACTACGACTCCCGTGACGACGCGGCACGCGCCGCGGCCGACCAGCGCCCGCTGGGCGCCGTCTCGACCGCCTCCGAGATCCGCCGCGACCCGCTCCTCGGTGACTCTGTGGTCATTGCCTCCCACCGGCAGGACCGGACGTACCACCCGCCTGCCGGCGAGTGCCCCCTGTGCCCGTCCCGGGACGGGCACCTCACGGAGATCCCGGCCGACGACTACGAGGTGGCCGTCTTCGAGAACCGCTTCCCCTCCCTGTCCGGCGACACGGGGCGGTGCGAGGTCGTCTGCTTCACCTCTGACCACAACGCCTCCTTCGCCGACCTCACCGAGGACCGGGCCGGCCTCGTCCTGGACGCCTGGACCGACCGCACCGCGGAGCTCTCCCGGCTCCCTGCCGTCGAGCAGGTCTTCTGCTTCGAGAACCGAGGCAAGGACATCGGCGTCACTCTCGGCCACCCACACGGCCAGATCTACGCATACCCGTTCGTCACACCTCGAACGGAGCGGATGCTCGCCTCGCTGGCCGCCCACCGCGAGCGCACCGGCGGCCGCAACCTCTTTGACGACGTCGTCGCCGACGAACTGGCCGACGGCCGCCGCATCGTGCTGAACGGCGAGCACTGGACCGCGTTCGTACCGCGTGCCGCACACTGGCCGTACGAGGTGCACCTGTATCCGGGGCGCCGCGTGCCGGATCTGCTCGGGCTCGACGACGCCGCGCGCACAGAGTTCCCACGGGTGTATCTGGAACTGTTGAGGCGCTTCGACCGGATCTTCGGACCGGGCGAACCACCGGTGCCGTACATTTCGGCCTGGCATCAGGCCCCCGTGAGCGCGGCGGACCGGGACGACTTCGCCCTCCACCTCGAGCTCTTCACCATTCGCCGTACTTCCGGAAAGCTGAAGTTTCTCGCGGGTTCCGAATCCGGCATGAATGTGTTCATCAACGATGTGCCGCCAGAGGCCGCGGCCGACCGACTGCGAGAGGTAGCGAGCAAGTGACCAAGAAGTACCTGGTGACGGGTGGGGCCGGATACGTGGGCAGCGTCGTCGCGGCGCACCTGCTTGAGGCCGGGCACGAGGTGACGGTGCTGGACGACCTCTCCACCGGACACCGCGAGGGGGTCCCGGCGGGGGCGGAGTTCATCGAGGGCCGGATCCAGGACGCCGCCACCCGGCTCGACGGCTCCTACGACGCCGTGCTGCACTTCGCCGCCTTCTCGCAGGTCGGTGAGTCGGTCGTGAACCCCGAGAAGTACTGGGTCAACAACGTCGGCGGCACCACCGCCCTGCTGGCCGCCATGCGCGACGCGGGTGTCCGCAAGCTTGTCTTCTCCTCCACCGCCGCCACCTACGGAGAGCCGGCCACCACGCCCATCACCGAGAACGCCGCGACCGCGCCCACCAACCCCTACGGCGCCTCCAAGCTCGCCGTCGACCACATGATCAGCGGTGAGTGCGCCGCCCACGGGCTGGCCGCCGTGTCCCTGCGCTACTTCAACGTCGCCGGCGCCTACGGGGCGTACGGCGAGCGGCACGACCCCGAGTCGCACCTGATACCGCTGGTCCTGCAGGTCGCCCAGGGCAGGCGCGAGGCGATCTCCGTCTTCGGCGACGACTACCCGACGCCCGACGGCACCTGCATCCGCGACTACATCCATGTCGCCGACCTGGCCGAGGCCCACCTCCTCGCCCTCGACAGCGCCCAGCCCGGCGAGCACCTGATCTGCAACCTCGGCAACGGCAACGGCTTCTCCGTGCGCGAGGTGATCGAGACCGTCCGCAAGGTCACCGGCCACCCGATTCCCGAGGTCATCGCCCCGCGCCGGGGCGGCGACCCGGCCGTCCTCGTCGCCTCCGCCGACCAGGCCCGCGAGCGCCTGGGCTGGAAGCCGAGCCGGGCCGACCTCGCCGGCATCGTCGCCGACGCCTGGGCCTTCGCCCAGCAGAGGGAGAGCCAAGCGTGACCCAGCCCCAGCCCCACCCCGAGCTCGATCCAGAGCCCGGCCCGGAGCAGCTCGCCGCCGCCTTCCGGGAGCTGTACGGCGCCGCGCCCGACGGTGTGTGGGCCGCCCCGGGGCGGGTCAACCTCATCGGCGAGCACACCGACTACAACGGCGGCTTCGTCATGCCGATCGCTCTGCCGCACACCGCCCGCGCCGCTGTCTCCCGGCGCGACGACGGCGTGCTGCGGCTGCACTCCGGCGATGTGGCCGGCGGGGTGGTCGAGGTGCGCGTGGACGAGCTGGAGCCGGGCTCGGGAGGGGGCTGGGCCGCCTATCCCGCGGGCGTCGTGTGGGCGCTGCGGGACGCGGGGCACCCGGTGACGGGCGCGGACATCCACATCCGCTCCACCGTGCCGACCGGAGCGGGGCTGTCCTCCTCGGCGGCGCTCGAAGTCGTCACCGCCCTCGCCCTGAACGACCTTTTCGGCCTGGACCTGCGGGGCCGGCAGCTGGCGCGGCTGAGCCAGCGCGCGGAGAACGTCTTCGTCGGCGTGCCCTGCGGGATCATGGACCAGACAGCCGCCGCCTGCTGCGTCGAGGGGCTCGCGCTGCACCTGGACACCCGCGATCTGGAACAGCGTCAGATACCGTTCGACCTCGCCGCCGAGGGACTGCGCCTGCTGGTGGTCGACACCCGCGTCAAGCACGAGCTGGGTGAGGGCCCGTACGCCCAACGGCGCGCGGGATGTGAGGAGGGGGCGCGTGCACTGGGCGTGCAAGCCCTGCGTGATGTTGCGTTCGAGCACTTGGCCGAGGCGCTGGCCGAGCTGGCGGCCCCGACCGTACGGCGGTACGTACGGCATGTGGTCACCGAGAACCGTCGCGTCGAGGACGTCATCGCCCGCCTCGACGCCGGCGAGACGCGCTCCATCGGCCCGCTGCTCACTGCCGGACACGCCTCGCTGCGCGACGACTTCGACGTCTCCTGCGCGGAGCTGGACCTGGTCGTCGAATCGGCCAACGCGGCCGGCGCGCTGGGGGCCCGGATGACCGGTGGCGGCTTCGGCGGCTCGGCGATCGTCCTGGTCGAGGAGTCGGAGGCGGAGGCGGTGACCAAGGCTGTCACCGAGGCCTTCGCCGCGGCCGGTTACCGCGCTCCGCGCATCTTCCCGGCCGTTCCGTCCGCCGGCGCGCGCCGCCTGCGCTGAGCCTGCCCGAGCCCCGGCTACCCGCTGGTGAGCTGCTTGACCAGGAGATGGTCGGTCGCGCCCGGCGGGTAGTCCTCCACCATGGCCACGATCCGGTAACCCAACTTCCGGTAGAAGCCCGGGGCCTGGAAGTCCCACGTCTCCACGCGCGCGTGCCGGCACCGGCGTTCATCCCGCGCGATCTCCTCCGCGCGCGCCATCAGCCGCGTACCCAGCCCGTGGCCTCGCCGCGACTCGTCGATCCACAGCAGGTCCACATGCAGCCAGTGGGCCCAGGTGTGGCCGACGAGGCCGCCGGCCAGGGCCCCGCTGTCGTCCATCGCGAAGACGTGCAGCGGGACTTCGTCCTCGGCGGGCGTGCCGCGCAGGGCCCGGATCGCGGCGGAGCGCGCGGTGTTGGACTCAGTCAGTCGCTGCTCGATCAGAGTGCTGCGGTCCTTGTCGATTTCGCTCTCGAGACGAAACACGACGTCCAGCGTACGGGCGCTGGCCGAACACTTTTCCCCATTCGTTTCCATAGCCGGACCCCGCCTTTACCCTGATGCACAGCACCGGTGGGGGCCGGTGCTGGTCAAGGGGCGAGCTGGCCTTTCCTCGTCGGCAGCGGCGAGGGTGGGAGGGTACGGCGCCCGGGGTGGGAGCAGCCCGCGCGGCGGCGGCCGTGCGGCCTGGCGCTTCTCCGCCCCGCGCGTCGTACCCGCGTCGGCTGCCGGAATTGGGGGGCGGGATGACACGGATTCGGGTTCTGGTGGTGGACGACCACCGCATTTTCGCCGAATCGCTGGCGGCCGCGCTCGCGGCCGAGCCGGATGTGGAGGTCGTGGCGGTGGGCAGCGCACCGGCGGCCCTGCGCTGCCTGGAGCGCGCGGCCTTGGAGGGCCGCCGCTTCGATGTGCTGCTGGCCGACGCCGAATTGGGCATGGACGCGGACCCCGACCCGGCCGTCGCCGGGGACGGCGGCGGCATGTCCCTTGCCACCGCTGCCCGTACGGTCCAGCCGGGCCTGCGGCTGGTGGTGCTCGCCGAGCGGGACGACCCGTACCGGGCAGCGGCTGCCCTGCAGGCCGGGGCCTCCGGCTGGGTCGCCAAGGACTGTTCGCTCTCCCGCCTGCTGGCCGTCGTCCGGGGCGTACTGCGCGATGAAACGCATCTGCCGCCCGCCCTGCTCACCGGCGTGCTACGGGAGTTGACCGCGGCCCGCAAGCGGCGCACGGCGAGCGAGCGGCTGGTGGAGTCGCTGACCCCGCGCGAGCGGGAGGTGCTGCGCTGCATGGTGGCGGGGATGGGCCGCAAGGCCGTCGCCGAGCGGCTGTTCCTCTCCCCGCACACGGTCCGTACGCACATGCAGAACGTGCTGGGCAAGCTGGGCGTCCACTCCACGCTCGCGGCGGTCGCCCTGGCCCGCCGGGCCGGCGTCGGGCCGGTCGAACTACCCGGGGATGTTGTCGAACGGGGCGGTCAGCCGGCGTAGCAGCCCGGCGAGCTCCCCGCGCTGGCTACTGGACAGCTCGCTGAGAATGGCCCGTTCCTGCACGAGCAGGCCGGCCAGGGACCGGTCGGCCCGGTCCCGCCCCTCGGCGGTCAGCCGGACCAGCACACCGCGCCGGTCGCTGGGGTCGGGCAGCCGCTCGACCAGGCCCTTCTTCGCGAGCCGGTCGATCCGGTTGGTCATGGTGCCGGAGGTGACCAGGGTCTGGGTGAGCAGCTGGCCGGGGGAGAGCTGGTACGGGGACCCGGCGCGGCGCAGCGCCGTCAGCACATCGAACTCCCACGGCTCCAGGCCGTGCTCGGCGAAGGCGAGCCGCCGCGCCCGGTCCAGATGGCGGGCGAGCCGGCTGACTCGGCTGAGCACCTCGAGTGGTTCCACATCGAGGTCCGGGCGCTCCCGTCGCCACGCTGCGACCAGTCGATCGACCTCGTCCTCCATGGCGATCAGTGTAGTTGGTCTGTCGATGTTAAGTCTCTTGAATTCGAACATCTTGAATTCAAGAGATATTCGGGTCAACCTATGGGCATCGTCGGCGCTAGGAGCGTTCCAGCTCTGTTCGTCCGTACCCGCAAGGGGGCCAACCAGCCATGTCAGTTCCCACCTGGGACCCACTGCAGTACCTGCGCCACGCAAGCCATAGGACCAGGCCCTTCCACGATCTTCTGGCCCGCATCCCCGACCTGCCCGCCCGGAACCGCCCCGCGCGAATAGCCGACCTCGGCTGCGGCCCCGGCAACGTCACCGCCCTCCTCGCCGAACGCTGGCCGGACGCCCACATCACCGGCTACGACAACTCACCCGAAATGCTCGCCAAAGCCGCCGACCACGCCGGGCCCACACCGGGCGGCGGCCGGCTCGACTTCCAGCCCGCCGACGCCGCCCGCTGGATCCCCGACGAGCCGTTCGACCTGATCGTCTCCAACGCCGCCCTGCAGTGGGTGCCCGGCCACGCACGGTCCTTCCCGGCCTGGACCGACGCCCTCGCCCCCGGCGGCAGCCTGGCCTTACAAGTGCCGGGCAACTTCGTCTCACCCAGCCACGCCCTCCTCGGCGAGCTGTGCGACTCCCCGCAGTGGCGGGAACGGCTCGGCAGCCATGGGCGGCGCTTCGTGCACGTCCTGGAGCCGTGGGAGTACCTCACCCAGCTCACCGATCTCGGCTGCGAGACGGACGCCTGGGAGACCACCTACATACAGCTGCTCCAGGGTGAGGACCCCGTCCTGGACTGGGTGAAGGGCACGGCGCTGCGCCCTGTGCTGACCGCCCTGGCGGACGACGACGAGGCCCGTGAGGAATTCCTCGACCAGTACCGCGACCTGCTGCGGAAGGCCTACCCGCCCGGCGCGCACGGTACGGTCTTCCCCTTCCGGCGGATCTTCGCCGTGGCCCGCAAGCTCGTCTGACCCCCGGCCCTTCCAGCGCCCCGGCTGCCTGCCGGGAGGTGCCCCGCCGGCGGATCCTTTGGCCGCCCGCCCCTCGGGGCGGGCGGCCAAAGTGCCCCCAGGGGAAGCTACGACTTGCGGTGACCTATCAGGCGCGGCTTCGGCTCCAGGCCGTCCAGCCCGTGCCAGGCCAGGTTCACCAGATGCGCGGCCACCTCCGCCTTCTTCGGCTTGCGCACATCCAGCCACCACTGCCCCGTCAGCGCCGTCATGCCGACCAGCGCCTGCGCGTACAGCGGCGCCAGCTTCGGATCAAAGCCGCGCGCCTTGAACTCCAGGCCCAGGATGTCCTCCACCTGCGTGGCGATATCGCTGATCAGCGACGCGAACGAGCCCGTCGACTGCGCCACGGGTGAATCCCGGACCAGGATGCGGAAGCCGTCCGTGTGCCGCTCGATGTAGTCCAGCAGCGCGAACGCCGCCTGCTCCAGCAGCTCCCGCGGATGCCCCGCGGTCAGCGCCCCGGTCACCATGTCGAGCAGCCGCCGCATCTCGCGGTCCACGACCACGGCGTACAGCCCCTCCTTGCCGCCGAAGTGCTCGTACACCACCGGCTTGGAGACCCCGGCCTTCGCCGCGATCTCTTCCACCGACGTGCCCTCGAAGCCCTTCTCGGCAAACAGTGCCCGGCCGATGTCCAGCAGCTGCTCCCGGCGCTCCTTGCCGGTCATCCGGACGCGGCGCGTACGCCGGGCCCCCGGAACGGACGTGCGGTGGTCCTTCTCACTGCTGCTGTCGATCGCCACGTGTCAATCATGCCGCCTTGGCGGTGTCCGCCTGGCGTCGGGCGTCGATCCGGTCCGCGCTCGGCCAGCGCACGTCGTAGGCCCAGCCGAGCCGCTCGAACCAGCGGATGATCCGGGCACTGGAGTCGATCTGCCCCTTCAGCACACCGTGCCGGGCACACGTCGGGTCCGCGTGGTGCAGGTTGTGCCAGGACTCCCCGCAGGACAGCACCGCCAGCCACCACACGTTGCCGGACCGGTCACGCGACTTGAACGGCCGCTTGCCGACCGCGTGGCAGATCGAGTTGATCGACCAGGTCACATGGTGCAGCAGCGCCACCCGCACCAGCGAGCCCCAGAAGAACGCCGTCGCGGCCCCCTGCCACGACCACGTCACCAGGCCGCCCACCAGCGGCGGGATGAGCAGGGACACCGTCGTCCATACGACGAACTGGCGCGAGATCGTGCGGATCACCGGGTCCTTGATCAGATCCGGCGCGTACTTGTGCTGCGGCGTCTGCTCCTCATCGAACATCCAGCCGATGTGCGCCCACCACAGGCCCTTCATCAGCGCCGGCACCGTCTCCCCGAACCGCCACGGCGAATGCGGGTCGCCCTCGGCGTCGGAGAACTTGTGGTGCTTGCGGTGGTCGGCCACCCAGCGCACCAGCGGCCCCTCCACCGCCAGCGACCCGGCGATCGCCAGCGCGATCCGCAGCGGCCGCTTCGCCTTGAACGAGCCGTGCGTGAAGTAACGGTGGAAGCCGACGGTGATGCCGTGGCAGCCGAGGAAGTACATCAGCGTCATCAGGCCCAGATCGAGCCAGCTCACCCCCCAGCCCCAGGCCAGCGGAACCGCCGCGACCAGCGCGACGAAGGGGACGGTGATGAACAGCAGCAGGGTGATCTGTTCGATCGACCGCCGCTGTTCTCCACCCAGGGTTGCGGACGGAAGAGAAGTGTCGGCCGCCTTGGGGGCGTCTTCGATCACATCGGGGGTTGTGGTCATGCGGGCGTCCCTCATCGGACTTCAGGATGGCTACGGTTCCGTAACCTACGGCTTCGTAAGTATGGCAGGGCTTGGTGACCGGGCAAGAGCCAGTGGGTAAACGGCGTGGCAGGTCGACCTATCCTGGGTCCGTCGGACAGCGCGGTCCGCACCCCGCCGAACGTGCTCATCCATACAAGGAGCCGCACCTGTGAGCAGTGCCGACATCACCCCCGAGACCTCGGACAACGCAGCGCTGCGTGCCGACATCCGCCGCCTCGGCGAACTGCTGGGCGAGACCCTGGTACGCCAGGAAGGGCCCGAACTCCTCGATCTTGTGGAACGCGTCCGCGCACTCACCCGTACGGATGGCGAAGCCGCCGCCGAGCTGCTCGGCAAGACCGACCTGGAGACCGCGGCCAAGCTGGTGCGCGCCTTCTCCACCTACTTCCACCTCGCCAACATCACCGAGCAGGTCCACCGCGGAAAGGAACTGCGCGCCCGCCGCGCCGCCGAGGGCGGACTGCTCGCCCGTACGGCCGACCGGCTCAAGGACGCCGACCCCGAGCACCTGCGCCAGACGGTCAAGAACCTCAACGTCCGGCCCGTCTTCACCGCACACCCCACCGAAGCCGCCCGTCGCAGCGTCCTCAACAAGCTCAGGCGTATCGCGGCGCTCCTGGAAACCCCCGTCGAGGGCGGCGACTGCCGCCGCCAGGACCTGCGCCTGGCCGAGAACATCGACCTCATCTGGCAGACCGACGAGCTCCGCGTCGTACGCCCCGAGCCCGCCGACGAAGCCCGCAACGCCATCTACTACCTCGACGAGCTCCACCAGGGTGCCGTCGGCGACGTCCTCGAAGACCTCGCCGCCGAGCTGGAGCGCGTCGGCGTCGAGCTGCCCGCCGGCACCCGGCCCCTGACCTTCGGCACCTGGATCGGCGGCGACCGCGACGGCAACCCCAACGTCACCCCCGACGTCACCCGCGAAGTGCTGATCCTCCAGCACGAGCACGGCATCACCGACGCCATCGAGATCATCGACCAGCTGCGCGGCCTGCTCTCCAACTCCATCCGCTACACCGGCGCCACCGATGAGCTGCTCTCCTCCCTCCAGACCGACCTCGAACGGCTCCCCGAGATCAGCCCCCGCTACAAGCGCCTCAACGCCGAAGAGCCCTACCGCCTCAAGGCCACCTGCATCCGGCAGAAGCTCGTCAACACCCGCGAGCGCCTCGCCAAGGGCACCCCGCACGAGGCAGGCCGCGACTACCTCGGCACCGCCGAGCTGCTGCAGGACCTCAGCCTCATCCAGGAATCCCTGCGCGCCCACCGCGGCGGCCTGTTCGCCGACGGCCGGCTCGACCGCACCATCCGCACCCTCGCCGCCTTCGGCCTCCAGCTCGCCACCATGGACGTACGCGAGCACGCCGACGCCCACCACCACGCACTCGGCCAGCTCTTCGACCGTCTCGGCGAGGAATCCTGGCGGTACGCGGATATGCCCCGCGACTACCGCACCAAGCTGCTCGCCAAGGAACTGCGCTCCCGCCGCCCCCTGGCCCCGCAGCACGCCCCGCTGGACGCCGCGGGTGCCAAGACCCTCGGCGTCTTCCACACCATCGGCGAGGCCCTGGAGCGCTTCGGCCCCGAAGTCATCGAGTCCTACATCATCTCCATGTGCCAGGGCGCCGACGATGTGTTCGCCGCCGCCGTCCTCGCCCGCGAAGCCGGCCTCATCGACCTCCACGCCGGCTGGGCCAAGATCGGCATCGTCCCGCTGCTGGAGACCACCGACGAGCTCAAGCAGGCCGACACCATCCTCGACGAGATGCTCGCCGACCCTTCCTACCGGCGGCTGGTCGCCCTCCGCGGCGACGTCCAGGAAGTGATGCTCGGCTACTCCGACTCCTCCAAGTTCGGCGGCATCACCACCAGCCAGTGGGAGATCCACCGCGCTCAGCGGCGGCTGCGCGACGTCGCCCACCGCCACGGCGTGCGGCTGCGGCTCTTCCACGGCCGCGGCGGCACCGTCGGCCGCGGCGGCGGCCCCACCCACGACGCGATCCTCGCCCAGCCCTGGGGCACCCTCGAGGGTGAGATCAAGGTCACCGAGCAGGGCGAGGTCATCTCCGACAAGTACCTGGTGCCGTCCCTGGCCCGGGAGAACCTCGAGCTGACCGTCGCCGCCACCCTCCAGGCCTCCGCCCTGCACACCGCGCCGCGCCAGTCCGACCAGGCCCTCGCCCGCTGGGACGCGGCCATGGACACCATCTCCGACGCCGCCCACCGCGCCTACCGGCGACTGGTGGAAGACCCGGACCTGCCCGCGTACTTCTTCGCCTCCACCCCCGTCGACCAGCTCGCCGAACTGCACCTGGGTTCCCGCCCCTCCCGGCGGCCCGACTCCGGAGCCGGACTCGACGGGCTGCGCGCCATCCCGTGGGTCTTCGGCTGGACCCAGTCCCGCCAGATCGTCCCCGGCTGGTTCGGCGTGGGATCAGGGCTCAAGGCCGCGCGCGAGGCCGGACTCGACACGGTCATCGAGGAGATGCACCAGCACTGGCACTTCTTCCGCAACTTCCTGTCCAACGTCGAGATGACGCTGACCAAGACCGACCTGCGGATCGCCCGCCACTACGTCGACACCCTCGTGCCCGACCACCTCAAGCACATCTTCGACGTGATCACGGCCGAGCACGAACTCACCGTGCAGGAAGTCCTGCGCATCACCGGCGAACGCGAACTGCTCGACCACAACCCGGTCCTGCAGCAGACCTTCCGCGTCCGCGACGCCTACCTCGACCCGATCTCCTACCTCCAGGTCAGCCTGCTGCACCGGCAGCGCACGGCCGCCGAACGGGGCGAGCAGCCCGACCCCCTGCTCTCCCGGGCCCTGCTGCTCACCGTCAACGGCGTCGCCGCCGGACTCCGCAACACCGGCTGACGTACGGCCAGACGACAGCGGCGCCGGACCCCCGAGCGGGGATCCGGCGCCGCCGGCGTATCGGCCCGGCCTCAGCTCCGGCCACGGGCGCGCCGACGCATCATCAGCACGCCACCCGCACCGAGCAGCAGCGCCGCCGCGACGGACACACCAGTCACCGAAGCACCGGTCTCCGCCAGGTCACCGCCACCACTGCCGTTCGCCTCCGAACCGCCCGCCACGGCCGCCGACGGGCTGCTGGACGCCTTGTCCTCCGGCTCCGAGACGCCAACGGACGCGCTGACAGAGGCGCTCACGGACGCGCTCACCGACGGCGCCGGCCGGCCCGGCTTGCCGTCGTCCCCGCACTCGGTCCAGAACACCTTGTGCTTGGCCTCGCCGTGCTCGCCGTCGAAGTTCCAGATCAGCTTGTAATGGCCATCAGGCAGCTGCATCTCGTTACTGCTGCCGTGCCCCTCGGCATCCAGCGACAGGGCACCGCTCGTGGCCACTGTGCCCTTGGTGCCGGTCGGCGGCATCTCGACGATCTTCCAGTCGACCTGCTGACCGCCGTCGAAACCAAAGGCATCGAGGTAGAACTCGCAAACGTGAGGCTCATTCTTACGAAGCTCCTCACCCGTCGAGGCATCGTGAATCTTCACCGTGCCGTTGTCACCGGGAGGAGTCGCGTACGCGGCCGGGCCGAGCAGCAGCGAAGCCGCTGCGGCTGCCGTCACCGCGCACGCCGAAGAGAGCATGCGCATGGGCTACCAACTTCGGGAAGAGAAGAAGGGGGAAGGGAGGGGGGTGGCGAATCAGCTTGCTGCGTCCCTGACGACCGGTCAAGTCGCATACGCACCATCCGCCCCTTTACAGCGGCCACGCCCCAAAGGCCGTGCATAACGATCCGGTCAACTGGCGGGATTCAAGCCCCATCACATGGCCGGTTCACCACGCTCCGGGCGCTCACAAGGTGGCGAACGACACCCCCATCAGCGCCGCCCCCAACAACCCCAGCACCCACGCCGTACGCCGCATCCGCAACCCGCCGGCCAACACCAGCGCCGCCAGCAACAGCCCGCCGCCCAGCGGCACCCACGCGCGCAACACCCCCGCCGTACCCGTCCGCACCACCTCGTCCGTACCCGGCTTCACCGCGACCAGCAGCCGCTCGCTGTTCCTGTGCGTGACAGCCCTGTCGATCCTCACCTTCGGACGCGCCGTCCCCGACCCACCAGCCGGCACAAACGGCCCCGTGCACACATCCTTCGTACAACGCTCCACCGTCATCGTGCCGCGCTCGCGGCCCTTGGACAGCATCGCGTGCTGCGCCGTACCCCACGACGCCCACACGCCCCCCGCAACCAGCAACAAGGCCACGACAGCCATCGCCGCGTTCTTCAAGAGAAGCAACAACCCATACGCAGACTCGCCCGCGCGTCGGGTGCGGCTGCGCTTGGCAACGGTTTCAGCCATGGCCGCGATCCTTCGCCATGCCAAAGCCATGGGTCAACCTACGGCCGCCGCCTTGGGAGAGGCTGTCCCCGAACGAGCGTTACGAGTTGTACGTACCCTGCGCCCGCTCCAGACCGTCCACAATCAGACACTCCACCGCGTCCGCCGCACGGTCCAGGAAATAGTCCAACTCCTTACGCTCCGCCGCGGAAAAGTCCTTCAGCACAAACGCCGCCACATCCATCCGCCCCGGCGGCCGGCCGATCCCGAACCGCACCCGGTGATAATCCGGCCCCAGCGACTTCGTGATCGACTTCAGCCCGTTGTGCCCGTTGTCCCCCCCGCCCTTCTTCAGCCGCAGCGCCCCGTAATCGATATCCAGCTCATCATGAATCGCCACGATGTTGCCGACCGGCACCTTGTAGAAATCGCGCAGCGCCGTCGTCGGCCCACCCGACAGATTCATGTACGACATCGGCTTGGCGACCACCACCCGGCGGCCGGCCGGGCCCGGACCACCCAACCGCCCCTCCACCACCTGCGCACGCGACTTGTGCGCCTTGAAACGGCCACCCATCCGCTCCGCCAGAAGATCGGCCACCATGAACCCCACATTGTGCCGGTTCGCCGCATACCCCGGCCCAGGGTTGCCCAGCCCCACGATCAGCCAAGGGCTGTCTGCGTCGCTCATCTGCCTTCTCCTGCCGCGATCGGTACATATCTCCACACATACAGCCGCCGTCCCGCTCCTGCGGAGCGGGACGGCGGCTGAACAGAGGATTCTGAGCTGATCCGGGAAGCGGATCAGGCCTCGGCGCCCTCGCCCTCACCCTCCTCGGCCGCCGCCTCACCCCGAGCCTCCTCGGCCTGCGCGGCCAGAACCTGCAGCACCACGGCGTCCTCCTCGACGGCCAGCGTCACACCGTTCGGCAGAGCGATGTCCTTGGCGAGCACCGAGTCACCCGCCTCCAGGCCCTCGATCGACGCGGTGACCGACTCCGGGATGTGCGTGGCCTCCGCCTCGACCGGCAGCGCGTTCAGCACGTGCTCCAGCAGGTTGCCACCCGGCGCCAGCTCGCCCTCGGTCTGGATCGGAACCTCGACCGTGACCTTCTCGCCGCGCTTCACCAGCAGCAGGTCCACGTGCTCGATGAAGCCCTTCAGCGGGTCACGCTGCACCTGCTTCGGGATCACCAGCTCACGACGGCCGTCGACCTCCAGGCCGATCAGCACGTTCGGCGTCTTCAGCGCGAGGAACAGGTCGTGGCCCGGCAGGCTCACGTGCAGCGGCTCAGCACCGTGGCCGTACACCACGCCGGGAACCTTGTTGGCGCGACGGGCACGGCGGGCAGGGCCCTTGCCGAACTCCGTACGGATCTCACCGGCGATCTTGACCTCAGCCATCATGCACTCCTCGTAGGCTGTGCTTCCTGAAACGAAAGCTCGTAATGGGTGACCGTCACCCGGCCACGACAGACCTGCTACGAAGAGCGCGTCGATAACGGACCGCCGCACCACGTGAGTGCGGCCTCCCTCGCCGAGCAACTCGTCGAGTCTACCCGGCGGGGAGGCCGCCCCCAAAGTTGACCATCAGCGCCACACGGC
Organism: Streptomyces sp. HSS9-12; assembly: GCF_054963655.1. Lineage (NCBI taxonomy): Bacteria > Bacillati > Actinomycetota > Actinomycetes > Kitasatosporales > Streptomycetaceae > Streptomyces > Streptomyces sp. HSS9-12. Next base: position 59,966 of record NZ_JBUEGC010000024.1, read on the forward strand.
GCGCCGGCTCATTGCTCCTCGAACAGGCTCGTCACCGAGCCGTCCTCGAACACCTCACGCACCGCCCGCGCGATCGTCGGAGCCATCGACAGCACCGTGATCTTGTCGAGGTCCACCTCGCCCGGCGTCGGCAGTGTGTTGGTGAACACGAACTCGCTCACCTTCGAGTTCTTCAACCGGTCCGCCGCCGGACCCGACAGCACACCGTGCGTCGCCGTCACGATCACGTCCTCCGCACCATTGGCGAACAGCGCCTCCGCCGCGGCGCAGATCGTGCCACCGGTGTCCACCATGTCGTCGACCAGGACACACACCCGGCCCCGCACATCACCCACGACCTCGTGCACCGTGACCTGGTTCGCCACATCCTTGTCGCGGCGCTTGTGCACGATCGCCAGCGGCGCACCCAGCCGGTCACACCAACGGTCCGCGACACGCACCCGGCCCGCGTCCGGAGAGACCACCGTCAGCTTGTCCCGGTCCACCTTCGCGCCCACGTAATCCGCCAGCACCGGCAGCGCGAACAGGTGATCCACCGGGCCGTCGAAGAACCCCTGGATCTGGTCCGTGTGCAGATCCACCGTGAGGATCCGGTCCGCACCCGCGGTCTTCAGCAGGTCCGCGATCAGACGCGCCGAAATCGGCTCACGGCCGCGGTGCTTCTTGTCCTGACGGGCATACCCGAAGAACGGCAGGATCACAGTGATGCTCCGAGCGGAAGCCCGCTTCAGAGCGTCAATCATGATCAGCTGCTCCATGATCCACTTATTGATGGGAGCCGTGTGGCTCTGCATCAGGAAGCAGTCGGCACCACGGGCCGACTCCTGGAAACGGACATAGATCTCGCCGTTGGCGAAGTCGAAAACCTTGGTCGGGACCAGGCCGACGCCAAGCTGGTGCGCGACCTCCTCCGCCAGCTCGGGGTGGGCGCGGCCGGAGAAGAGCATCAGCTTCTTCTCGCCGGTCGTCTTGATCCCGGTCACTGCACAGTCTCCTTGGGTTCCACTTGCGTGTGCCTTTCACGGTACGCCCCCGCACGGCGTACCCGTGCACGGTCACTGCTCGGCGCGATCCTGCCGCTGAGCAGCCTGCGCGGCCTGCGCGGCCTGCGCGGCCGCGCTTCCCGGGCGCTTACGAGCCACCCAGCCCTCGATGTTCCGCTGCTGGCCGCGAGCCACAGCGAGCGAACCCGGGGGTACATCCTTCGTGATCACCGAGCCGGCGGCCGTATAGGCACCATCCCCAACCGTGACAGGAGCCACAAACATGTTGTCCGAACCCGTCCGGCAATGCGACCCGATCGTCGTGTGGTGCTTGCTCACACCGTCGTAGTTCACAAACACGCTCGCCGCGCCGATGTTGGAGTACTCGCCGATCGTCGCATCGCCCACGTACGACAGATGCGGCACCTTCGTACCCTCGCCGATGTCGGCGTTCTTCATCTCCACATACGTGCCGGCCTTGGCCTTGCGCCCCAGCTTCGTACCGGGCCGCAGGTACGCGTACGGGCCCGCGGTCGCGTCGGGGCCGACCAGCGCGCCGTCCGCCACCGTGTACGACACCCGGGCGCCCTCGCCCACGGTCGTGTCCGTCAGGGTGCAGTTCGGACCCACCTCGGCGCGTGCCGCCACATGGGTGCTGCCATGCAGCTGCACACCCGGGTGGATCACGGCGTCCGGCTCGAACGTCACCGTCACGTCCACCCATGTCGTGGCCGGATCCACGACCGTCACACCGCTGAGCATCGCCGCACGCAACAGCCGCTCGTTCAGCAGCCGGCGGGCCTCGGCCAGCTGCACGCGGTTGTTGATGCCCACGATCTCCTGGTGATCGGCGGCGACGGACGCCCCCACCCGGTGACCGGCCTGCCGCAGGATGCCGAGCACATCCGTGAGGTATTCCTCACCCTGGCTGTTGTCCGTACGCACCTTCCCCAGCGCGTCGGCCAGCAGCCGCCCGTCGAAGGCGAACACCCCGGAGTTGATCTCGGCGATCGCGCGCTGCTCGTCGGTGGCGTCCTTGTGCTCGACGATCGCGGTGACCGCGCCGTCGGCCGGGTCGCGCACGATCCGGCCGTAGCCGGTGGCGTCGGGGACCTCGGCGGTCAGCACGGTGACGGCGTTGCCCTCGGCGGCGTGCGTGGCGGCGAGACGCCGGAGCGTCTCACCGGTGAGCAGCGGGGTGTCGCCGCAGACGACGATCACGGTCCCGTCCACGACGGTGCCGCTGCGGTCCAGCTCTTCCAGAGCCATGCGGACGGCGTGGCCGGTGCCGTTCTGCTCGTGCTGCACGGCGGTGCGGATGCCCGGGTCGATCTCGGAGAGATGCGCGGTGACCTGCTCGCGGGCGTGGCCGACGACTACGACGAGATGCTCCGGATCGAGCTCGCGGGACGCGGCCACGACGTGGCCGACGAGGGAGCGACCGCAGAGGGAGTGCAGGACCTTGGGGGTCGCCGACTTCATACGGGTACCCTCACCCGCTGCGAGAACGACGACGGCTGCCGGGCGGATGGCGCTCACGGGTGTGCCCTTCGGCTTCGGGTGGTGGACACACGCAGGATACCGGGGTGTTTGGGACCAGAAATGCGGGCGGGTCCTGACCTGGAGGTCAGGACCCGATGATTCGAACTTTGAGCTCCCCTGCCAGGACTCGAACCCGGACAAATGGCACCAAAAGCCACGGTGCTGCCAATTACACCACAGGGGATAGCAAAGAGGGCTAAAGCGGACATTCCGCTGTGTCGCCCTGCTTGGCACCCAACACTATGCCGTACCACCAGCCTTCGATGCGACGGTATAGCTCGGCGCCGCCCAGTACTTGTACGACCAGGCAGCCCCTGTATCCGTCCCCGACGTTCTTGCGCGTGGTCTTTGGGTTGTGTTTCTTCAGCGTGGTCTTACTGAACCTTGCGACGTCCACGCCGACCAGGTCTGCCCAGTAGTGCTCCGCCGCCTCCACGTCGGCAGATTCGTGGATCTGTACGCGAAACGTCAGGCGGTCAGCTGCGACACCAAGCACCGCGAGCCAGGCGAGGTAGAACTCGATCATGTCGGGATCACTGTTGACGAAGATGACCCTGTCGTTACTCCGCGTATGAGCCTTCGTTTTGGCGCCCTCGGCCCAGTAGAGGCCGACGCCGATCAGGAACAACTCCCGGTCCGTCATGCGGCCAATCTCCTGGGCGGCCGCCAGCTTGGTCTGCTGGCGCTTGATGTCGCGCTCCCGCCGATGTGGCGCCCAGCGGGCCTCGCGCATGCGGTGTAAGCGCTCCGGCGATGTCCGCGGTTTCGGGAGATCGCGGACCCACAGGGACACCGAACTCTTCGAGACCCCGAGCTCCGCGACGATCTCGTCGTATGTCTTGCCCGCGCGGCGCAGGTCGCGGGCGCGGGCCTTCAGCGCTGTTTTGGCTTGAACCATGCGCAGCAGCTTTGTCGTCCAAGTCTGCGAGTGAGTCGAAAACCCGGACGATTCAGCAGTTCGAGTGATGGGTGGGAAGACCAGGCATGTGCGGATCTGTCGCAGGCATGGAAACTCCGCGGAGGGGCCGCGGGGTGCGCCCGTAGGCTGGTTGCCATGACCACGACGGGGGAAGTTGCGGACGGTGGGGCGCGGGGCGCGCCGGTGGGGCTGTGGTGGTGGGGTCGGCGGCGGAGCATGGTGCTCGATGTCTTTCTGGCCGTCGCATCCACCGTGGAGTGCGCTTTCGAGGGCATGTCGTTCGCGGATGAGGCGCGGATTCCGGGGGCAGCGGGGGTGCTGCTCGGGCTGATCTCGGGGGCCACGCTGTTGCTGCGCCGCCGATGGCCGATTGCGGTGGTGCTGGTCGCGGTCGCGGTCTCTCCGGCCGAGATGGGCTTCTTGCTCGGCATCGTCAGCCTGTACACCCTCGCCGCGTCCGATGTGCCGCGGCGGATCACGGTGGTACTGGCCGGGATGTCGGGGGCCGGGACGTTGCTGGTGACGTTCATCCGCTTCCACGAGGACATGCGGCATGACGGTTACCACCCGCCGCTCTGGGTGGTGGCGCTGGTCTCGGTGCTGATGGCGCTGGGGCTGACGGCCCCGCCGTTGCTGTTCGGGTTGTACCTCGGGGCGCGTCGGCGGCTGGTGGAGAGCCTGCGGGAGCGGGCGGACGGCCTGGAGCGGGAGTTGTCGCTGCTGGCGGAGCGCGCGGAGGAGCGGGCCGAGTGGGCGCGGAATGAGGAGCGGACCCGGATCGCTCGGGAGATGCACGATGTGGTGGCGCACCGGGTGAGCCTGATGGTGGTGCATGCCGCGGCGTTGCAGGCGGTGGCGCTGAAGGATCCGGAGCGGGCGGCGCGGAACGCGGGGCTGGTGGGGGAGATGGGCCGGCAGGCGTTGACGGAGCTGCGGGAGATGCTGGGTGTGCTGCGCGTGGGGTCGGAGGTGCCGGAGGCGGGCTTCGGCGCGGGGGGTTCCGGCGGTGTGGGCGAGCGCCGGTCGGTTCCGGAGCTGCAGCGTCATGACGAGGAGGACGGCTCGGACGGCCCGTCGTTGAGCGAGCTGGAGACGCTGGTGGGCCAGTCGCGGACGGCGGGGATGGCGGTGGAGCTGTCGGTGGAGGGGGAGGTGCGCAGCTGTGCGCCGCGGGTTGAGCAGACGGCTTATCGCGTGGTGCAGGAGGGTCTGACGAATGTGCACAAGCATGCGGCGGGCGCGACGGCACGGGTGAGGCTGGCGTACCGGGAGGGGGAGGTGGCGGTGCTGGTGGAGAACGGGCCGCCGCCGGAGGGGGGCTCGGATGCGGGGTTGCCCAGTGGTGGCAATGGTTTGGTGGGGATGCGGGAGCGGGTGACCGCGTTGGGGGGTGGTTTTGTGTCGGGGCCGACGGAGGCGGGGGGTTTCCGGGTGTCGGCGGTGTTGCCGGATCGTACGGGTGGGGCCAGTGGTGCGGGTGCGCGGGAGGGTGTGGTCGCTGCCGGTGGCGCGGATCGTGCGGGGTGAGCCGCTGGGTGTCGGCGCCGGGGCTCCACGGGCACGGTTGATCAGGTGGTGAGCCGGGCGGGGCGGGTGCCGGTGATGAGGGTGGCGAGGGCTTGGTCGATGGTGTGGCCGAGGTACCAGTCGCCGGTGTGGTCGAGGCTGTAGACGCGGCCTTCGGTGTCGATGGCGAGGACGGCTCCGCTGCTGCGGGTTTCTTCCCCGAGGGGGCAGAGCTGGGTGCCGAGGGCGTGGCCGAGGTCGGCGAGGGTGCGGGCGTGGTGGAGTCCGCGCAGCGGGTCGAGGAGGACGGGGGTGGGGGCGATGTGCCGTCCGGGGCCGAGGCTGGTGATGTGGAGTCCGCCGAATTCGGCCCAGGCTTCGACGGCCGCGGGGAAGACGGTGTGCCGGTGTCCGGCGGGGGAGGTGTGGGCGCGGAGGGTGTCGGCCCAGATTTCGGCTTGTTTGATGTCCCAGCGGCCGGCTTGCCAGCCTGCGTCGCGCAGGGCGGCGTCGACGGCGACGGGGAAGCGGGTGGACGTGGGGTCGATGGGGGGCATGTATCAGCTCCCGTCCGCCGGGTCGATGGGGCGTACGCCGAAGTGGGCGAGGAGGGGGGCGCAGGAGCGGCAGGGCGGGGCGTAGGCGCCGTGGCGTGGGTCGCCGTCTTCGCGGATGTGCCGGGCGGTGATTTTGGAGTGTTTGAGGGCGCGGCGGGCTTCGCCGTGGGTGAGGGGCTTGCGTGAGGCGCGTTTGCTGCGGGCGGCTTCCGCGGTGGTGAGGTAGCGGGAGAGCAGGACGGCTTCGGGACACCGGCCGGTGAAGCGTTCCCGCTTGTCGGTGGTGAGGGTGTCGAGGAAGTCCTGGACGAGTGGGTGGAGGGCGGGGGGTTGGTCGCCTTTGCCGGCGGTGGCGGTGAGGGTTTCGCCGCGGACGGAGAGGGCGGCGGCTATGGCGGGCAGGATGCCGTCGCGGCGGTGGCGGAGTGCCGCCGGTGTGGTGGCGGTGTCGGTGCTGCTCCAGCTGAGCCGGGGGTCGCCCGACGGGTCGGCAGCGGTGTCCGGTGTGGTGCTCATGGTGGTGCCTACTCCTCCTGCGCATCCCCCGAGTTTGCTGGGACAGCCTGCCAAAGGTGCAGGCAGATGGGGAAGTCGAGGCGTGATTAACGGGTCGTCATGACATCGTCTGACACCTGGAATCCGGCATTCCGGCCGGGGCTTGTGGCGCCTGGAAGATGGGGTGGGCCAGGGGGTGCGGGGCGCTGTGCGTCGGTGCGCGGAGCAGGCCCTACGGTGTGCGGGATGGGGGAGGGCCGCCCTGTTGCGACACCACATAGGCTGTGCATATTAGCCAGATGTACCAGGGGGCAAGCGCCATGACGACAGGTCGGCTCGGGCTGGGGGCACCTCCCAGCTCCCAGGCTGGGGGACAGGCCGCGCCGCCGAACGCGGCCTATGCCGGGCAGGTCGTGCAGTTTCCGGATCCGGTCCGGGCCGCCCGCCACCCCAGGGGCGTGCGCGTGGATGACCACGGGTTTCCGGACTTCTCGCCGTATGCCCGGGCGGCGGCGGAGATCGCGGAGCCGCCGGAGGGTTTTGGCATCGATGAGCTGCGGCTGACGGACTTTGTGTCGGCGAATGCCGCGCTGCACGCTGCCGGCCACGAGTTGTGGGCGAACCTGCCGCCGGTCGCGACGCCGCATGGCTGGACGTGGCATCACGTGGTGGGCAGCCGGCGGATGGAGCTGGTTCCGGTTGAGGTGAAGGCGCTGCTGCGGCATCACGGCGGGCTGGCGACGGCGGCTGTGGACCACAACAAGCGCGGTACGCGCCCGTTGCAGGAGACCCGGCCGGCGCATTTCGGCCTGCCTCGTGCGGCGTTGGCGGTGTCGGAGGAGCAGGTTCTGGGCGTGGAGGAGGATCTGGGCTATCGGCTGCCGGGTGCGTACCGCGCGTTCTTGAAGGCGGCGGGTGGTTGTGCGCCGGTGGGGGTGGCGCTGGACGCGGAGCTGGGGCTGCTGGTGGACCAGCCGTTCTTCACGGTGCGGGATGAGGCGGCGGTCAATGACCTGGTGTACGTCAACAAGTGTCTGCGGGACCACATCACCAAGGACTTTCTGGGGGTGGCCTTTGTGCAGGGCGGGCTGCTCGCGGTGAAGGTGAAGGGCGAGGCGGTCGGCTCGGTGTGGTTCTGCGCGTACGACGATGCGCGCGACCGGGACAGCTGGGCGGTTCAGGAGCGGGCCTTGAACCTTCTGCTGCCGTGCGGTGCGGACTTCGACGGGTTTCTGCAGCGGCTGGCGGGCAGTCCGCCGGAGTTGGAGACCGTGGCGAGGCTGATGGTGGACGGTGGCTTCGCGCGTGCCGTGCCGGTGGAGGGGTGAGCGCGGTGGTGACGTTCGCGCAGGCGCAGGAGCGCGCGGAGCACTGGGTCAACGGCGATGTGCCGGCGGACCGGCACCGTCAGGTGCGGGTGCGGGAGTTCGACTTGGGCTTTGTGGCCTGGGCCGAGGACGCGCAGGGCGGTCCGGCGTCGGACGGTGGCCGGATGAGGCTGGTGATCGCCCGGGACAGTGGGGAGGCCACGCTGTGGCCGGGGCTGCCGGTGGGTGAGGTCATCCGCCGGTATGAGGAGGAGTACGGGACGGCGGCCAACGCGGCTGTGGCGGCGGACGTGCCGCCGCCGCGTGTCGATCTGGAGGCGACGTCGTTTTTGCTCACTCCGCCGCAGTGGTTGCAGGAGGCGGCGGATCGGGCTGGTATCCCAGGGCTGCGGGCGGGGGACTCCTCGGGTGGTGCCTCTGATATGTCGGGTTCGTCTGCGGGGGGCACGCCGTGGGCCGACGCCAACTCGGCGTCCGATGACGATGAGCGCTCGGTCGTCCCGCCGGCGACGGTTTTCGCTCCGCCGTTGGTGGGGGCCGACGACGACACTCCACCGCCGGGTGTGAGTGCCGATGCCAAGACCAAGTTGATCGCGGGTGGCAGGCTGCCGCGGACGGCGGTCCAGCCGGGTATGGATGACGCGGGTTCGGGTGCGGGTGCTGCGGGGGCCGGCGCTGCGCAGCCGCCCGCCGCGCCGCAGGGCGTGCCGGGCGCGTCGGGTGGGCCCGGCGCGGGCCCGAGCGCCCCGCCTTCGCCGCCGACCGCTCCTCCGGGTGCGCCCGCGGCATCGGGTTCCGATGCGCCGGGGACCCCGGGCGGGGGCTACGTTCCGACCCAACTGGTCCCGCAACTTCCCCCGGAGGGCATGGGCATGGGCGGCCCGGCTGCGCCGCGGCCTCCCGGTCCGCCCGGTGGTGGTTCTGATACGCCGGGTGGTGGTGTGCATGCGGCGGCGACGATGCTCGCCCACCCGTCGAGTGGTCCCGGTGCGCCGGGCGTTCCGCAGCCTCCGGGCCCGCCTGGCGTGCCCGGTCCGCCGAATCCGCCGGGCCCGCCCGGCGCGCACGGCCCGGGTGGCTCGGCTGCCCCGCAGCCTCCGGGCCCGCCTGGCGTGCCCGGTCCGCCCGGTGGTGGTTCTGATACGCCGGGTGGTGGTGTGCATGCGGCGGCGACGATGCTCGTCCACCCCTCGGGTGGTGCCGGTGCGCCGGGCGTTCCGCAGCCTCCGGGTCCGCCTGGCGGCGGTGCCCCCAACCCGCATGGCCCGGGAGGCCCGGGTGCTCCGCAGCCCCCGGGCCCGCCCGGTGGTTCCCCTGCCCAAGGCCAGCCTGGCGCTCCCGGTCATGGGGTGCATGAGGCCGCGACGATGCTCGCCGGTGGCCCGGGCGCTCCCGGCATGCCGCCGGGCGCCCAGCTGCCCGGTGCTCCGGCCGCGCCGCCCGGTGCTCCGGCCGCGCCGCCCGGTGCTCCGGCCGCGCCGCCCGGTGCTCCGGCCGCGCCGCCCGGTGCGCAGGGCGTCCCGCCCCAGCCCACCGGCCAGCCCGTCGTCGGCCCGGGCTACATGGCGGTGCTCCGCTACCGCGGGCCGGACGGCTCCGAGCAGCACCTGATCCGCCGCTCCGCGCCCGGCACGCCGCACCCTGAGTGGCAGCTGCTGCACGAGCTGCGCGCGCTGAACGTGCCGCCCCAGCAGGTGCTGGAGCTGCACACCGAGCTGGAGTCCTGCGATGTGCCGGGTGGCTACTGCGCCCGTATGGTCCGCGAGAACTGGCCGCAGGTGCGGATCAGCCACACCGCCCCGTACGGCCGTGACCATGCCACGCGCCGGCAGGGCGTACATCACCTGGTCGAGCACCAGGACGAGCTGCATCAGGTCGCGGACGCCCCGGCGCGCCCCGCGCCGAACCGGGTCCCGCTGCCGCATCCCAGCCAGGTGCAGCGCGTCCCGCCGGCCCCCATGGAGGGGCTGGCCCACGAGCTGCTGCAGGCGTTCGGCCCGCAGGGTGTGTTCCGCTACGACCAGCGGGCGGTGTCCCGGCAGGGCGTGCCCGATGTGGTGGCGCAGACCCTGGTGTGGGCGGGGCTTCCGGTGGACTTCGGCCCGTTCTTCTGGGCGCAGGCGCAGCCGGGCCGGCCGGTGCCGACGCTGGGTGAGCTGGCTGCGGAGCGGCAGGTCCAGGCGGCGCCGGACGCGGGCTCGTATCTGGTGATGGGCAGTGACTTCGGCCGGCAGCTGTGTGTGCAGTACGGGACGGCGCACATCGTGGCCGTCCCGCTTGAGGCGGGACAGGGCGGGCAGCCCGCGGTGCCGCAGTTCGTGAACTCGGGGCTGCCGGAGTTCGTCCGCTGTCTGGCTCTGCTGGGGCGGATGTGGCGGCTGCGGTTCGGTCTGACGGCTGAGCAGGCGGGTCGCTGGACGGTGGATTTCCAGGCGCAGCTGTGTGCGCTGGATCCGGCGGCGCTGGAGTCGCCGGAGAGCTGGTGGGCGGTGCTGCTGGAGCAGATGTGGGACGGGCTGCTGTGATGCCGCCCCCTGGGTAGCCAGGGGTGGGTTTCGAGGCCGTGCCCGGTCGGTCGAGCGGGCACGGCTTCACCGTGTCCGCGGCGTTTGGCGCGGGGGCTGTCGATTCCGACTTCTTTGGATAAGTAACGCATCCTAGACCGGTGAGCGCGGCGGAGTGTCGCGTTATGGGCATTTCGCTTGGATCAAGAAAGATGTGCGCCGAGCGTGATGTGTACTGCATGGCACTGCATGCCGGACTAGAGGGGCTTTCTCATATGGGTGCGTCTGAGTCACCGCACGGCTTCGCCGTCGTATGGGGCCGTGGCTACCGGACCGAGCAGGTCGACCGCGTCGTCGACGCGCTGTCCGGCAGCCGTGACGAGGCCTGGGAGCGGGCCGCGCGGCTCACGGTTCTGCTGCGGCAGATGGAGGAGCAGGCGGCGCGGCTGCGCGAGGAGGTCGCGCTGCTGGCTCCGCAGACGTACGAGGAGCTGGGTCCGCGTGCTCAGCAGCTGCTGGCCACGGCGGAGGCGGAGGCCGCCGATCTGCGCGACCGTGCGGAGGCGGCGGCGCAGGAGCTCGGCGAGGAGGCCGAGGCGCAGGCGAGGGCGCTGCTGGATGCGGCTCGTGCGCATGCGACGCGGGTGCGGGCGGAGGCCGAGGAGTGGGCGGAGCGGCGCCGTGCCGAGGCGCAGCGGGCCGTCGACGAGGAGCGGCGGGAGGCCCGGCGGGAGGCCAAGGAGTGCCGGGAGGAGGCCGCGGCGGCGCTGTCGGCTGCGCGGCAGCGGACGACCGCGATGGTCGCCCATCTGGAGAAGGAGCATGCGGAGCGGGCTGAGGCGGCGGCCCGCGAGCTGGCGGCGACCGAGGCCGGGCATGACGCCCGGCTGAACGGGCTGCTGGAGCGCGCCGAGGCCAAGCTCGCCGAGGCGCAGCGCGCGTACGCGGAGGCGGAGGAGGACGCGCGGCAGCAACTGGAGGAGGCGCAGGAGCGGGGCGCGGAGATCCTTGCCGAGGCGCGGGTGCGCGAGGACCGGATCGCCCGGGAGACCGAACGGGTGCTGTGGGAGCACCGGCAGCGGCGGGAGGAGGTCCGTGCGCATCTGGCGCATGTGCGCGGCAGCCTGGCGGCTCTGACCGGGCGGATCTCCGCGGGCGGCGAGACGGGTTCGGTGCCGGGGCCGGCGCACAGTGCGGAGGACTGAGGGGGCCGGTCCCTCGTGGCGAACCCCCGTGCGCGGGAGGGTCAGCTGCCGTCCCGGTCCGGTTGCCCGTCTGTCAGGACGGGGAACCGGACCGGGGCCAGGAGCAGCAGGGCCAGCAGCCCCAGTGCGGCCGCGGCGGCCGCGCCCAGATAGACGTGGTCGACGGCCGCGTCGACGGCGCGGCGCAGGTAGTCGGCCGCCTGTGTGGTGAGGGAGCCGGGGTGCTCCAGGGCCTGCGATACGGCGTCGAGGTCGTCCGGGAGCCCGGAGCGGATGGCGGGCGGGGCCTCCTCGAGGCGGCCGGCGAGTGTGGCATTGGCGACGGCGCCGAAGAGCGCGGCCCCCAGGCTCTGCCCGACCTGGCGGCAGAAGAGCACCGATGCGGTCGCCGTACCGCGCTCGGCCCACGGGACCGTGGACTGGACGCCGACGATCAGCGGCAGCTGGAACAGTCCGAGAGCGGCGCCCAGCAGCAGCATGATCAGGGCCGGTTGCCAGGCGGCGCCGGGATAGGGCAGCAGCGGGAAGGCGAGCAGGATCAGCGCGGCGAGCCCGATGCCGAGCATCGCGGTCTGCCGGAACCCGATGCGGTTGTAGACGTGGCTGCTCAGGGCGGCGGAGAGCGGCCAGCTGAGCGTCATCACGGACAGGACGAAGCCGGCGGCGATGGGGCCGAGCCCGAGGACGGACTGGGCGTAGGTCGGCAGGAAGACGGTCGGGGCGACCATCAGCAGGCCGAGCGCGCCGAGCCCGAGGTTGACCGCCGCGATCGTACGGCGCTGCCATACCCACCCGGGGATGATCGGCTGGGCGGCCCGCCGTTCGATCCATACGGTCGCCGCCGCGCCGGCCGCACTGCCGCCGAGCAGTGCCAGGGACGGCGCCGACAGCCATGGCCAGGCGACTCCGCCCTGGACGAGGGCCGTCAGCAGCAGCCCGCCGGAGAGGAATACGGCGAGCGCCCCGGCCCAGTCGACGCGCGGCCGGGTGTGGGTGGGGCGTACGGGCTCGCGCAGGTGGCGGCCGATCAGCCACAGGGCGAGCGCGCCGACCGGCAGGTTGATGAGGAAGATCCAGCGCCAGTGGGCGTACGCGGCGAGCAGGCCGCCGACAGCCGGGCCGAGGACGGCTGACAGTGCCCACACCGTGGACAGCTTGGACTGGATCCTGGGCCGCTCCTTGAGCGGGTAGAGGTCGGCGGCGATGGTCTGGACGGTGCCCTGGATGGCGCCGCCGCCCAGGCCCTGGACGATGCGGAAGGCGATCAGCCCGGACATGTTCCACGCGCCGGCGCACAGCACCGAGCCGAGGAGGAACAGGGCGATGCCGGCGATGAGGACGGGCTTGCGGCCGAAGGTGTCGGAGAGCTTGCCGTAGACGGGGAGGGTGACGGTCGCGGCGAGCAGATAGCCGGAGAAGAGCCAGGAGAAGACGGCGAAGCCGCCGAGGTCGCCGACGATCTGGGGGACGGCCGTGGAGACGATGGTGCCGTCGAGAGCGACCAGCGCCATGCCGAGCATGAGGGCCGCGACGACGAAGCGGCTGCGCGCCGCCGGCGGCGGGCCGGCCGCCGGTATCGCCTCGCGCCGGCCGGATTCCGTATGACGCGCTGCGTCGCTCACCCGCCACCCTCCGCAGATCCGTGTACCGCACACCATTGCATGCGGGGGTCGGGGGAGGAAACCGGGCGGAGCGGATGGCGGGGCGGTTGGGCGGCCGCCTTGTCAGTCGGCCGGCGGGGTATGGGTCAGGAGATATCTGTTGACGCCAAGTGGCCGGTTCTCTGCGGAACGTGACTGGTAGAGGCGGACATCCCGGCGCCGGCCGGCCGCGTTGCGGCCGCGGCTCTGTGATGCGCAGACACGCTTGTCGGCGGGCGACGTACCCTGGGAGGACCCCCGGCCCGTGACACGTGTCGGGTGGTTCGCGTTGCCCACATCTTCACCCCGGGACGGAAAGCCGCCTTCATGAGCCTGCACGGTCTGCTCGACATCGTCGTCAACGATCCAGCGCTCGCCGAAGCGGTGAAGGCCGCCGCCGCCGGCAACCGCCCGCACCTCGACCTGGTCGGTCCGCCCGCCGCGCGGCCCTTCGCCATCGCCGCCCTCGCCCGCTCCGCGGGACGGCCCGTGCTGGCCGTGACGGCCACCGGCCGCGAGGCCGAGGACCTGGCGGCCGCGCTGCGCTCCCTCCTGCCGCCCGAAGGCGTCGTGGAGTACCCCGCCTGGGAGACGCTTCCCCACGAGCGGCTCTCGCCGCGCTCCGACACCGTCGGCCGCCGGCTGGCCGTGCTGCGCCGCCTCGCCCACCCCTCCGCGGACGACCCGTCCACCGGCCCCGTACAGGTCGTCGTCGCGCCCGTACGCTCCGTGCTGCAGCCGCAGGTCAAGGGGCTGGGCGACCTGCAGCCGGTGGCCCTGCGCAGCGGGCAGACGGCCGATCTGGAAGAGGTGGTCGACGGCCTCGCGGCCGCCGCGTACTCCCGCGTGGAGCTGGTCGAAAAGCGCGGCGAGTTCGCCGTCCGCGGCGGCATCCTCGATGTGTTCCCGCCCACCGAGGAGCACCCGCTGCGGATCGAGTTCTGGGGCGACGATGTCGAGGAGATCCGGTACTTCAAGGTCGCCGACCAGCGGTCTTTGGAGGTCGCCGAGCACGGGCTGTGGGCCCCGCCGTGCCGGGAGCTGCTGCTGACCGATGAGGTACGGCAGCGGGCCGCCGCGCTCGCCGAGCGCCACCCCGAGCTCGGCGAACTGCTCGGCAAGATCGCCGAGGGCATCGCGGTGGAGGGCATGGAGTCCCTCGCACCCGCCCTCGTCGACGAGATGGAGCTGCTGCTGGATGTGATGCCGACCGGCAGCATGGCGGTGGTCTGCGACCCCGAGCGCGTCCGCACCCGCGCGGCCGACCTCGTGGCGACCTCGCAGGAGTTCCTGCAGGCGTCGTGGGCGGCCTCGGCGGGGGGAGGGGAAGCCCCCATCGACCTTGGTGCGGCCTCCCTGTGGGGCATCGCCGACATCCGGGACCGGGCCCGTGAGATCGGCATGATGTGGTGGTCGGTGAGCCCCTTCGCCGCCGCCGAGGACCTGGACGGGGACACGCTCAAGCTCGGCATGCGCGCCCCGGAGGCATACCGCGGCGACACCGCCCGGGCAGTGGCGGACACCAAGGGCTGGCTGGCCGACGGCTGGCGCACCGTCTTCGTCACCGAGGGCCACGGCCCGGCGTCCCGTACGGTCGAAGTGCTCAGCGGTGAGAACATCCCCGCCCGCCTGGACGCGGACCTCGGCGAGATCTCCCCGTCCATCGTCCACGTCGCCTGCGGCTCCATCGACTACGGCTTCGTCGACCCCGGTCTGAAGATCGCCGTTCTCACCGAGACCGATCTGTCCGGCCAGAAGGCGGCCAGCCGGGACATGGGCCGGATGCCGGCCCGCCGCCGCAAAACCATCGACCCGCTGACCCTCCAGGCGGGCGACTACATCGTCCACGAGCAGCACGGCGTCGGCCGCTACATCGAGATGGTGCAGCGCACCGTCCAGGGCGCCACCCGCGAGTACCTGCTCGTCGAGTACGCCCCGGCCAAGCGCGGCCAGCCCGGCGACCGGCTGTACATCCCCACCGACCAGCTGGAGCAGGTCACCAAGTACGTGGGCGGCGAGGCCCCGACCCTGCACCGCCTGGGCGGCGCCGACTGGGCCAAGACCAAGGCGCGCGCCAAGAAGGCCGTCAAGGAGATCGCCGCCGACCTGATCAAGCTGTACTCGGCGCGGATGGCGGCGCCCGGCCACACCTTCGGCAAGGACACCCCCTGGCAGCGGGAGCTGGAGGACGCGTTCCCGTACAACGAGACCCCGGACCAGCTGACCACGATCGCCGAGGTCAAGGAGGACATGGAGAAGCCCGTCCCGATGGACCGGCTGATCTGCGGCGACGTCGGTTACGGCAAGACGGAGATCGCGGTGCGGGCGGCGTTCAAGGCCGTCCAGGAGGGCAAGCAGGTCGCGGTCCTGGTCCCCACGACCCTCCTCGTCCAGCAGCACTTCGGTACCTTCTCCGAGCGCTACAGCCAGTTCCCGGTGGTGGTGAAGGCGCTGTCGCGCTTCCAGACCGACACCGAGGCCAAGGCGGTCCTGGAGGGCCTGCGGGAGGGCTCGGTCGACATCGTCATCGGCACCCACCGGCTGTTCTCGTCGGAGACCAAGTTCAAGGACCTCGGTCTGGTCATCGTCGACGAGGAGCAGCGCTTCGGTGTCGAGCACAAGGAGCAGCTGAAGAAGCTGCGGGCGAACGTGGATGTGCTGACCATGTCCGCGACCCCCATCCCCCGCACCCTGGAGATGGCGGTCACCGGCATCCGGGAGATGTCGACGATCACCACCCCGCCGGAGGAGCGGCACCCGGTGCTGACCTTCGTCGGCCCGTACGATGAGAAGCAGATCGGCGCGGCCATCCGCCGTGAGCTGCTGCGCGAGGGCCAGGTCTTCTACATCCACAACCGGGTGGAGTCCATCGACCGGGCCACCGCGCGGCTGCGGGAGATCGTCCCCGAGGCCCGTATCGCCACCGCGCACGGCCAGATGTCCGAGTCGGCGCTGGAGCGGGTCGTGGTCGACTTCTGGGAGAAGAAGTTCGATGTGCTGGTCTCGACGACGATCGTGGAGTCCGGGATCGACATCTCCAACGCCAACACCCTGATCGTCGAGCGTAGCGACACCTTCGGTCTCTCCCAACTTCACCAGCTGCGCGGGCGGGTGGGCCGTGGCCGCGAGCGCGGCTACGCCTACTTCCTCTACCCGCCGGAGAAGCCGCTGACCGAGACCGCGCACGAGCGGCTGGCGACCATCGCCCAGCACACCGAGATGGGCGCGGGCATGTATGTGGCGTTGAAGGACCTGGAGATCCGCGGCGCGGGCAATCTGCTCGGCGGTGAGCAGTCCGGCCATATCGCGGGCGTCGGCTTCGACCTGTACGTACGGATGGTCGGCGAGGCCGTCGCCGACTACCGCGCCTCGCTTGAAGGCGGGGTGGAGGAGGAGGCCCCGCTCGAGGTCAAGATCGAGCTGCCGGTCGACGCGCACGTTCCGCATGACTACGCGCCGGGCGAGCGGCTGCGCCTGCAGGCCTACCGCGCGATCGCCTCCATCAACAGCGAGGAGGACATCGCGGCCGTACGGGAGGAGCTGACCGACCGGTACGGCAAGCTGCCGGAGCCGGTGGAGAACCTGCTGCTGGTCGCCGGGCTGCGGCTGCTGGCCCGCTCCTGCGGTGTCTCGGACATCACCCTTCAGGGCTCCAACGTGCGCTTCGGGCCGGTGGAGTTGCGCGAGTCGCAGGAGCTGAGACTCAAGCGGCTCCACCCGCGGTCGGTCATCAAGCCGGCGACGCGCCAGATCCTGGTGCCGCGCCCGACGACGGCGCGGATCGGCGGCAAGCCGCTGGCCGGCCGCGAACTGCTGGCGTGGACGGGCGAGTTCCTCACCACGATCCTCGGCTCGTAGCCGATCCTCCCCGGCGATCAGAGGTCGTCGGGGAGGACGCGGAACGCCTTGTGAGCGGTGAGCGGGCGCCAGGATGTGACAGCGTGGACGGGTCCTGACCACGGCCTCGGCCCGTGACAGGGCCACCGCGAGCCGTATGGATCCGGATGTACGGGTGCGGTACCGGCCGCGTGCGGGCGCATGGCAGGGTGGCCCTGTGATAGCCGCCTCTCGAACAACTGCCCGCCGGTCCGGCGCCGTTCCGCGGTCGGTGGCCGCCGCGGTGCTGGCCTGTGTGCTGGCCGGCTGCAATGGCGCCGGGCCGCTCGGGGACGGTGCCGGGGCCACCGGACCGTCGACGTCCGGACCGGCCGCCGCCTCGTCGTACGGCGTGAGCCCGCTGGACAACCCCGACGGTACGAAGCCGGGTCTCGCCCCGCTCACCTCCGAGCGGGACAGGGCGGCCGCCCGGCAGCTGATCGCCAAGGTCCGCACCGCCGGGCGCGGTCCGCGAACGGGCTATGAGCGCGACGAGTTCGGCTACGCCTGGATGGACACGGCCGACGGGGTGCCGCTGGCACGCAACGGCTGCGACACGCGCAATGACCTCCTCGCCCGCGACGGCCGGAACCGGAAGTACCGCTCCGGCTCCGACTGTGTCGTGGTCGCCCTGACCCTCAACGACCCTTATACGGGCAAGACGATCGCCTGGCGGAAGCAGCATGCGACGGCGGTCCAGATCGACCACGTGATGCCCCTGTCCTACGACTGGCAGCTGGGCGCCGCCCGCTGGAACGAGGACAGGCGGCAGCAGATCGCCAACGATCCGCTGAACCTCATCCCGGTGGACGGCCCGGCCAACTCTGCCAAGGGCGAATCCGGTCCGGCGTCGTGGCTGCCGCCGAACAAGCGGATCCGCTGCTCGTACTCGGTGCGGTTCGCCCAGGTTTCCCTCAAGTACGCGCTGCCGGTGACCGCCGCGGACAAGCGGATGATGCTGGCGCAGTGCGGCGGCTGAGGCCGTACCGCAGGCGCCGCAGCGTCGCCGGGCGCATGCGGAGCGGCGACGTGGGAGGCCGCCTCCCCCGGCGGGCGGCCTCCCACGGTCAAGGGGAAGCGGTCAGCCGCCCAGCTTGTTCAGGTCGACGGTGTCCTTGGCGGCGGGGGCCTTCGCCGGCACCGGCTTGTTGAAATCGCTGAAGGTTATGGTGCCGGGCTCCTTGCCGCCCTTTGTCACGATCTTGAGGATGTACGGCTTGCCGGTCGTGGCGACGTAGATGGTGTACGTCTCCGCGCCGTCCTTCTCGGTGAGGACGATGGCGCCCTGGCCGTCCACGGTCGTCGTCTTGCCCTTCTCCACCGCGGTGTCGCCGCCCTCGATGCCGGACAGGAGCCCGTCCAGGTCGCAGAAGGACGTGAGGTCCTTGGCGTCCGCGCTGTTGGCCTTGTCCGTGGTCCAGCGGTCACCGACGAGCTTGGCGACGGTCGCGCCGTCCTTGCCCTGCGCCTTCCAGAAGGCCTCGTCGTACTTGGTGTACACGGTGTCGCCGGTCTTGATGATCTGGATCGTGCCGCCGTCCATCGACATGGTGCCCGCACACTCGCCCTTGGTGTCCGAGGTCATGCGGTACTTCATCGGGCCGCCGTCGATCGTGCCGTCGAGGTCCGTGGTCAGGGAGTCGGCGGACTTCATGGCCTTCGCCGCCCTGTCGAAGATCTCCGGAGCGGACAGGTCCGCCAGCCCCGCCTTCCCGCCGCCTGCGGAGGGGCCGCATGCCGTGAGGCCGAGGCCCGCCGCCACGCCGAGGGCGGCCAGGGCGACTCGCTGAAAGTGGCGGGAGCGCATGGTCGAGGACATGGGACATCTCCTGTGTCTGCTGAGGAGTTGGGACAGGGCAGGCGGCGGAGGGGACTCCGTGAACCGGCAATGCAATAAGAGCAGAGCGTGTGAACCGAGTCAACAGGATCTGCGTATATTCTGCCGTTCACGATGTGAACCGTCGGCTTGCTTGGGGCGGCGTTATGCTCGGCCCACAGCAGCTCAGCGTACTTACCGGGGGCCAGCCCGATGCAGCAGAACGCAACAGAGGTGACCGCGGCCGGCATCGCCCGGCTCGCCGGGGTAGGCCGTGCCGCCGTGAGTAACTGGCGCCGCCGGTACCCCGACTTCCCCAAGCCGGCCGGCGGCACCGACACCAGCCCGACCTTCGCCCTCGCCGAGGTCGAGCAATGGCTGCGCGACCAGGGAAAGCTCGCCGAAGTACCACTGCGCGAGCGCGTCTGGCAGCAGCTCGTCGGCCACCCCGCCGGCGCCGTGACCGCGCTGCGCCACGCCGGAGCCGTGCTGCTGCTCGTACGCGACAGGCCGACCGCGTGGAGTGAGCTGAGTGCCGCCTCCGACCAGCAGCTCGCCAAGCTGCTCCCGGTCGCCCTCGCCCCCGTCCTGACCGGACGGCTGGGCGAACACCACGCCGTTCCGGCCCTGGACCCCGCCGAACTCGCCCCGTCCACCGCCCTGTTGCGCGGCGTGGCCGAACTCGCCGCCGAACTGGGCTCCCGTCAGACGTACGAATTCCTCCTCGGCCGCCACCTGGACGCCAACCCCCGCCAGTACACCCTCACTCCGCCCGGCACCGCCGAGCTGATGGCCGCCCTCGCCGCCGCCGGCCGGGGCCGCCCCCGCACCGTCCTCGACCCCGCGTCCGGCACCGGCACCCTGCTGCGCGCCATCGGTACCTCCACCCGCTCCACCGCCCTGTACGCCCAGGAAGCCGACCCCGACCTCGCCGCCCTCACCGCCCTGCGCCTGGCGCTGTACTCCGACGCCGACGTACGCGTCCACGCCGGCGACAGCCTCCGCGCCGACGGATTCCCGGACCTCGCCGCGGACGCAGTGGTGTGCCACCCGCCGTTCAACGAGCGCAACTGGGGCCACGACGAACTGGCCTACGACCCCCGCTGGGAGTACGGCTTCCCCGCCCGCACCGAATCCGAGCTCGCCTGGGTGCAGCACGCCCTCGCCCGGCTGCGCGACGGCGGCACCGCCGTTCTGCTCATGCCCCCGGCCGCCGCCTCCCGCCGTTCCGGCCGCCGCATCCGCGCCGACCTGCTGCGCCGCGGCGCCCTGCGCGCCGTCATCGCCCTGCCCGCCGGGGCCGCCCCGCCGTACGGCATCCCCCTGCATCTGTGGGTGCTGCGCCGACCCGGCACCGCGCCGCAGCCCTCGCCCCACCTGCTGCTCGTCGACGCCGCGTCCGCTGCCGCGCCCGAAACCCCCCGCGACCGGCTGCCGTGGGAGACGGTCCACAGAACCGTGCTGGAGGCATGGGAGGCCTTCGACCGGCGCGGAACCGTCGAGGACCGGCCCGGCGTGAGCCGCGCCCTCCCCGTCATCGAACTCCTCGACGACGACGTGGACCTGGCCCCCGCCCGTCACCTTCCCCCGGCCGCCGCGCAGGACGGCGCCGAACTCGCCGACGTCCGCGACCGGTTGACCGCCGCCCTGCGCCGTACGGCCGAACTCACCCCCGAGTTCGCCCAGTCGGGCGAGCCCACCCGCTGGCCCACCACCACCGTCGGCGAACTCGCCCGCGCCGGCGCCCTGCTGCTGCGCGCGGGCGGCCCGAGCACAACACCCGCAGCGGCCGGCACCGCACCCGCGGCCCGCCCCGTCCTCACCGAACACGACGTACTGGCCGGGACCGCGCCCTCCGGCAGCATCCCGGAAGAGGCAGCCGAAGAGCCCGAAGTCACCGCGGCCGGTGATGTCGTCATCCCCGTACTCGGCGGCGGTGCGGTGGCCCGCGTGATCGACGACGCGAGCGCCGGGGCCGCGCTCGGCCGCAACCTCTACCTCCTGCGCCCCGACACCGACGCCCTCGACCCCTGGTTCCTCGCCGGCTTCCTGCGCGGGACCGCCAACCAGCGGCAGGCCAGCAGCTACGCCTCGACCGCCACCCGGCTCGACGTCCGCCGGCTCCAACTGCCCCGCCTCCCCCTCGCCGACCAGCGGCGGTACGGGGAGCGCTTCCGCACCCTCGCCGCCTTCGAGGAGGCGCTGCGCCGCGCCGGGCAGCTCGGCGAGCAGCTCGTCCAAGGCCTGTACGACGGCCTCACCGACGGCTCCCTGCCCCCGGAGGGGCCCAGCGAAAAGTGATCGACTAGGTTCCGGTTCCGCACAACCCGGTTCGCGGCGACGGCGTCGATGGATACGCTCACCGCCAGAGTCGAGAACCCCAACCAGGAGCAGCGATGAACGGCCCCGGCGTCGCACCGCCGTACCACCGCCCGCCGCGCACCTGGTGGATCATCGGCCTGCGCCTGCTGTTCCTGGCCCTGATCGTGCTGAGCCTGGGGGTGCTCGGCTGGACCGCGTTGCTCCGGCTCGCCATCCTGCGGCGCCGCACGCTCGACTGGGTGCTGTTCGCCGCCGTGCTGGTGCTGGGCATCGCCGCGTTCGCGGTCGTCGGCGAAGCCCCGGCGTCCAGCCCGCTGTCCGACGTGGGCCTGTCCACCATGTTCCTGGTGACCGGCGGCAGCGCCGCGTACTTCATGGTCGGTGACATCCGGTACCACGACGAGCTGCGGCGGCGGTCCATACCCGGCACGCCCGGTCCCTACCGTCCGCCGCAGCCGTACGGCCAAGTCCCGTACGCGCAGCAGCAGTACCCGGCCTCCCCGGCGTATGCCGACCCGGCCGCGCCCCCCGCACCGCGGGGGCCCCAGCGCATCGACCAGGTCCGGGCCGAACTGGACGAGCTCAGCGACTACCTCCGCCGGCAGGAGGGCCGGTGAACGGACGCCTCGTCGCCGAGCGCTACCAACTCTCCACGCTGATCGGCCAGGGCGGCATGGGCCAGGTCTGGGCCGCGTACGACCGGCGCCTGGACCGCCGCGTGGCCGTCAAGCTGCTGCGCCCCGACCGTATGGCCGGCACCGACCACGCCGACGATCTGCGCCGCCGCTTCATCCGCGAGTGCCGGGTCACCGCCCAGGTCGACCACCCCGGGCTGGTCACCGTGCACGACGCGGGCAGCGACGGCGACGACCTCTACCTGGTGATGCAGTACGTCGAGGGCGCCGACCTCGCCGACCACCTCGCCGAGCACGACCCCTACCCCTGGCCGTGGGCGGTGTCCGTCGCCGCGCAGCTGTGCGCCGTGCTGTCCGCCGTCCACGCGGTGCCGATCGTCCACCGTGATCTCAAGCCACGGAACGTCATGGTCCGCCCCGACGGCTCCGTGACCGTCCTCGATCTCGGTGTGGCCTCCGTCCTCGACACCGACACCACCCGGCTCACCCACACCGGTTCGCCGATCGGCACCCCCGCCTACATGGCGCCCGAGCAGGCCATGGGGGGCGCCGTCGGCCCGTACACCGACCTGTACGCCCTCGGCGTGCTGCTGCACGAACTCCTCAGCGGCCACGTCCCCTTCCACGGCTCGACCGCGCTCGGCGTGCTCCACCGGCACCTCCACGAGCCGCCCGTCCCGGTCCGCCGGCTCCGCCCCGAAGTGCCCGAGCCGCTCGAGGCGCTGGTGCTGCGGCTGCTGGCCAAGGACCCGCAGCACCGGCCGGCCGACGCGCAGGACGTCTACCAGGCGCTCGCCCCGCTGCTGCCCACCGCGGGAACGGCCGGGTACCGCCTGCCCGCCGGACCTCTCGACCCGACCCGCCCGTTCCTGCGTCCGCACGCTCCCTGGCCGGACCGGGCAGCCGCCATCCCCGACCCGCGGCAACCCGCGCCCGTGCCGGCGCCGGCGTCCATACCGGCACCGCACCTGCCGCCGCCTGCCGCCTCCCGCGTCGCCGAGGCCGTCGACGAGGCCAAGCGGCTCCTCGACGCCGGACGCATCACCCAGGCCGTCGACATCCTCGGCGGCATCCTCCCGGCAGCAGCCGCCGAGCACGGCGAGCACTCCCCGGTGGTGCGCACCCTGCGCAAGCAGTACGCCGCCACGCTCATGGACGACGGCCAGTACCGGCGGGCGCTGCCCGAGCTGCGCCGGCTCGCCGGCGAGTACGCCGCCGAGTCCGGGCCGGCCGCCGCCCGCCAGGCCCTGCAGTTCCGCTACGAGGCAGCCCAGTGCCTCGAACAGCTGGGGGATGCGGCAGCCGCGCTGGCCGAATACCGTGCCCTGCTGCCGCACTTCGAGCAGCACGCCGCCACCGATCCCGACCTCCCGCTGGAGGTGCGCCGCCGCATCGGCCACCTGCTGCTCTCCCTCGGCGACCGCCCCGCGGCCCACGACATCCTCGCCCGCCTCCTGTACGACGCGGAACGCCGGCACGGCCCGCACCACCCCCTCCCGGCAGAGATCCGCCGCACCCTCCACTGGCTGGGCCAGGTACGCGGCTAGAGCGGTCCGGCCTCCGGCTGCGCTGGGTCTGGGGCGGAGCCCCGGTTACGGCTCGGCGCAACCGCATCTGAAGTCCCTGCCGAATCGTTGGTCGAATCAGTAGCTACGACCACGCGGACTCCCTAACATCGATCACCGCAGGTCGTCCCGCTCTGTCAACCGACCACTGACCCTGATCGTGGGGCTCCCGCCCCGCCCCGCACCACACGATCTTCGCCGGGAGGCTCACGTGCCGCAGTCCCTGAAGAGCCGGAGGGCCGCGCTCTCCGCGTCCGCCGCCGCGCTGCTCGCCGCCTCGCCCCTGCTCACCGCCTGCGGCGGTGCCGAGCACCCGGGCGCCGCGGCCGTGGTCGGCGGCGAGCGCATCACCGTGGCGCAGCTTCAGGCGAAAGTACGCAGCGTCCGGGACGCCCAGGAGGCATCGCCCCAGTCCGCCCAGCTGATCCAGAACACCGGCCAGCTCAGCCGCGCCACCCTCAACGGCATGATCTTCGACAGGGTGCTGGCCCGGGCCGCGAAGGACGCCGGGGTGTCCGTCAGCCGCAGCGACGTACAGAAGGCACAGGCCCTCGCCGAGCGCAGCGCCGGCGGCTCGCAGCGGCTTCGGCAGATGTGGCTCCAGCAGTACGCCATCGGCCCCGACCAGGTGCAGGAGACGGTCCGCAACCAGGTCGTCATGGACAAGCTGTCCCAGGCCCTGGGCGCCGACCGCAACACCCCCCAGGGTCAGGAGAAGGTCGTCAATGCGCTCCGCAAGGCCTCCGCCGCGATGCGCATCGACGTCAACCCGCGCTTCGGCGCCTGGGACGACAAGAAGGTGCTGCTCGGCACGGTGCGGGATCCGTGGCTGCGGACCCGGTCGGCCGGGGCGGAGGAGCAGGCCTAGGCAGCCCGGGACCAGCCCCGGGAGCAGCCCCCGAGACCGGCACCCGCGGGCCGCGGCGCGTGGGTTACGTTCGAGGCGTGAACTCACCTGCGTCTTCCCCGGCGGCGGCCCCGGAGGCCGGCCGCGTGGTCCTCCTCACCACCAGTCACCGGGTCGCCCCCGGCCTGTTGTCCTGGCCTGCCTGGCAGACGCTGCGCGCCGCCGACCGGGTCCTGTGCGGCGACCCGGCGCACCCGCAGCTGCCGTATCTGCGCGAGGCGGGTATCGAGGTCGAGGAGGCCTCGCCGAGCGCCCAGGAACTGGTGGACGCGTGCGCGGGCGGCCGCACGGTGGTCGTCATCGCCACGGGCGAGGGCGATGCGCGGCTCACTGACGGCCTGGCCCGGATGGCGGGCTCGGGCCGGGTCCAGATGCCGGACCTGGAGCTGCTCCCCGCTTCGTACGACCTGCCGGGCGCCCGGCTCCTGGACCTGGTGCAGGTCATGGACACCATCCGCGCCGAATGCCCGTGGAGCAGCACGCGCACCCACGAGGACCTGGCCAAGTACGGCATCGAGGAGGCGTACGAACTCGTCGAGGCGATCGAGGCGGGGGACCGCAAGGAGCTGCGGGAGGAGCTGGGCGACGTACTGCTGCAGGTCGTCTTCCACGCCCGGATCGCGGAGGAGCACCCGGACGAGCCCTTCTCCATCGACGACGTCGCGGGCACGATCGTGGACAAGCTCATCCACCGGCACCCGCACGTCTTCGGTGAGGAGACCGCCGAGACCTCCGAGGACGTCAAGGAGCACTGGCTGCGGACCAAGGCGGTGGAGAAGCAGCGGGAGTCCGTGACCGAGGGGATTCCGCTGGGTCAGCCGGCTCTGGCGCTGGCGGCGAAGCTGGCCTCGAGGGTGCGTACGGCGGGGCTGGACGTACCGCTGCCAGGGCCGGCGGAGGGCGACGGGGAGGACTTCGGCGCGCAGCTGCTGGCGCTGGCCGCGCGGGCGGTGGCGGCCGGTACGGACCCGGAGTCCGCGCTGCGTGCGGCGGCCCGTGCGTACCGGGACGCGATCCGGGCGGCAGAACGGTCCGAGTGACCGGCGCCGGCCGGGGTACTCGGTGCGCATGCTGAGGGAACTGAGCATGGAACTGGCCGTCAGCAGGGACTTCCTCGTCGGCATCGGACCGTTTGTCATCGGGATCTTCGTCGTGGCCGTGCTGATCCTGGCAGTGGTCCTGGGCTTGCGTGTCCGCGCCAAGGAACCGCCACCGCCGCAGGAGCCGCAGCCGCGGTATGGCGCGTGGGGGACCGAGCAGGAGTACGAGGGCGGGGAGGTGCCGCCGAACCACGGGCCAGGGCACCAGGACCTGGCTCGCCCGCGCGAGGACCTCAGCGAGCGCGCCGAACACGACGAGGTGCCGCGCAACGGCATCCGGCGGATGCCGTACGAGCTGGGGACGCGTACGCACCCGGCCAAGTCGGACACGCCGCCGAAGTGGAGCGACCGGGGCGGCAGCTCCCACGGCACGGGCTGACCGCCGGAACAGTCCCCGGCGCAAGGCGCCGGGGAGCGGTGGGCGTCACACGCACCGCCTGTTGACCTGGCGTCAGCAGCATCGAGAGACTGCCCCGCATGGCGATCACCGGGCAGCGCAAGCGCCGTACGCTCAAAAACGCGGCCGTTTCCACGGTCGCGCGGCTGACGCGACCGGACGGCCACGGCCGTGGCGCGCTCGCCGCGTTCGGGGCGCTGTCCGCCGTCGACGTACTGGCCGTGGCCCGCAGCCCCCGCGGCCTCCGCCGTGCCGCGAAGCCGCTGCTCATGCCCGCGCTCGCCGGCCACGTACTGCGCCGCCGTCCGGACGCCTCCGCGCCCGTCCCGAAGACGCTGGTCGCCGGGCTCGCCTTCGCCGCCGCGGGCGATACGGCGCTGCTCTTCGACGAGTACGAACCCGCCTTCCTCCTCGGCATGGCCGCGTTCCTGGGCACCCAGGTCAGCTACACCGCCGGCTACACGCGGCTCGGCGCCCTCCGCCGTATCGCGCACAAGCCGTGGCCGGCGCTCGGCTGCCTGGCGGGCTGGGCGGCCGTCAACGCCCTGCTGGCCCCGGCCCTCGACAGGCAACTGCGGCTGCCCGTCGCCGGGTACAGCCTCGCCCTCGCCGTGATGGGCGCCACCGCCCTCGGCGTGGGCGGCAAGGTCGGCGCGGGCGCCGCGTCCTTCCTGGCATCGGACCTGCTGATCGGACTCCAGGCGGCCGGCCACGAACTGCCCTCCCGGGAGGCACAGGAGGTCCTGATCATGGCGGGCTACCTGCTCGGCCAGTACCTCATTACCTCCGGCTGGCTGGAGCGCTGGGAGGACGGCCCCACCGCTGCGCCGTGATCGCCGAGCGCACGGCTGACGATCACGATCTTGCTCCTCGGCCGAGCCGCGCACCTCCGGCTGGCTGGAGCGCTGGGAGGACGTTGCTCCTCGGCCGAGCCGCGCGCCGGATACGGTCGAAGGGTGCACGAGCAGAGACTGTCGACCACCCCGCCCGAGCTGTTCAGCTGGGAGTTCGCCGCCGACCCGTACCCCGCGTACGCCTGGCTGCGCGAGCACAGCCCCGTGCACTGGACCGAGCTGCCGAGCGGGGTGCACGCCTGGCTGGTGACCCGTAACGCCGACGCCCGTCAGGCCCTGGCCGAGCCACGGCTGTCGAAGAACCCTGTCCATCACAGTGAGGCCGCCCACGCCAAGGGCAAGATAGGCATTCCGGGCGAGCGCAGCGCCGAGCTGATGACACATTTGCTCAACATCGATCCGCCTGATCACACCCGCCTGCGCCGCCTGGTGTCGAAGGCGTTCACCCCGCGCCGAGTGGCCGAGTTCGCCCCCCGCGTGCAGGAGTTGACCGACCGGCTCACCGACGGGTTCTGCGAGCGGGGGAGCGCGGACCTGATTCACGAGTTCGCGTTCCCGCTGCCGATCTACGCCATCTGCGACATGCTCGGCGTCCCCGCCGAGGACCAGGACGACTTCCGGGACTGGGCCGGGATCATGATCCGGCACGGCGGCGGGCCGCGCGGGGGAGTGGCCCGATCGGTGAAGAAGATGCGCAGCTATCTCGCCGAGCTGATCCACCGCAAGCGCGCCGACCTCGGCGACGACCTCATCTCGGGCCTGATCCGCGCCAGCGACCAAGGGGAGCACCTCACCGAGGGTGAGGCGGCCGCGATGGCGTTCATCCTGCTCTTCGCCGGCTTCGAGACGACTGTCAACCTCATCGGCAACGGCACGTACGCGCTGCTGCGCAACCCCGAGCAGCGCGGGCGGCTGCACAGCGCCCTCGCCGCGGACGACACCGGTTTCCTGGCGACCGCCGTGGAGGAGCTGCTGCGCTATGACGGGCCGGTCGAGCTGGCGACCTGGCGGTTCGCGACCGAGCCGCTGACGATCGGCGGGCAGAGCATCGCCGCGGGCGACCCCGTACTGGTCGTGCTCGCGGCCGCCGACCGCGACCCGGCGCGCTTCGCGGACCCGGACACCCTCGACCTCGGCCGCCGCGACAACCAGCACCTCGGCTACGGCCATGGCATCCACTACTGCCTGGGTGCCCCGCTGGCGAGGCTGGAGGCGCAGACGGCCCTGGCCACCTTGTTCCGCCGACTGCCCGATCTGCAACTTGCCGTGGATCCGGCGGATTTGCGATGGCGCGGCGGGCTCATTATGCGCGGATTGCGGGCACTTCCTGTGGAATTCTCTCCGCAGAAAAATGGACGAGTATCAACGACGTGACCTCCACGTGATCTTCACTACATCGTGTTGTGATGTGTCCGTGGGCGCCGCTAACTTCGGGCTTCGATTCACTGGCAACATCCGTAACGCGAAAGGCAACCGTATGCGCTCCGGGAACGGTCGACACCGCCGCCCCCGTCAGGCCCCGGCCATCGTCGTCACCGCCGGGGTGACCGGCGCGGGGATCGCGCTGCCGCTGTTCGGCGCAGCGGGCGCGCACGCCGCGGATGCCGAGACCTGGGACCGGGTCGCCCAGTGCGAGAGCGGCGGCATGTGGAGCGCCAACACCGGCAACGGCTACTACGGCGGGCTGCAGTTCGCCCTGCAGACCTGGAACGACTTCGGTGGCCGGGATTACGCCCCGCGTCCCGACCTCGCCAGCCGCTCCGAGCAGATCGTCATAGCCGAGAAGGTGCTCGACGCGGAAGGCGCCAACAAGGCCTGGCCCAGCTGCGCGCTGAAGACCGGACTTGCTCTGGACGACGTCATCCCGGATGTGGACGCAGGCGGTACGCAGTCGTCCGAGCCTGAGCCGGAGCCGGGTTCGACCAGGACTGCCAAGCCCGACAAGTCCGACTCGCACGACGCCGCGCCGTCCGACGAGGCGGACAGCGGAAGCCGGGCGGCGGACCGTACGGAGGAGCCGGGCGGGAACCTCGCGAGCGACTCCCCGGCGCACGCCGAGCCCGGTACCGGCAGGCACCGTGGTGAACCGGCGCCGGAGGACCACAACGGCGAGGCCCGCGACGGTGGCCGGCACGCTTCGCGGGACGGGGGCTCGGGCCGTACGGAGCCCGCGGAAGGCCGATACGTGGTCCGCCCGGGTGACAATCTCTCAGAAATCGCCCAAGAGCAGGCATTCACTGGCGGTTGGCCCGCCCTCTACGCGTCCAACAAGGATCTCATCGGCTCCGATCCCGATCTGATCCTGCCTGGTCAGCGGCTGGTTCTCGACGGCTCTCAGCAGTAGTTCGGGCCAATTCCCCCTGAACTGCCCCGAATGCGAATCGGGATGACATCACCCTAACGGGCGCGGTTGCGCTGTCTGATACCCCCTCATCGGCTCTCACCTGCGGAGATATCTGTTTCTGAGGGGGTGACAGCGGCAGTTGTGGAGAAATGTCAGGCTTTGAACCCTTGATCCGGTGTGCTTAACGTCTGATTGTTCCGCAACAGCGGGCACCGCCGATCGCCACGCCGAATCCTGCCGGGCGTTCGGTGGTCAGTCGAGGCGTAAGCGCCGCAGGCAGGAGCGGGGGACCCAGGTAAGCGCCGTACGCGCCCGCCGACAGCGGCAGGCCGGCCGGCTAGGGGTGAAGCCCAGTGCGGGAGCACTCGGCCGGGCACTCACAGCCCGAACCCGACAGCTCACCTCGCAGGCGTCGGTGAGGAGACCCCGTCATGGTGAATTCCGGCTCCGAGGGCATCAAGCACAAACGCACACACTATTCCCCATTCCTGTCCCGAGACGACGACCCGCGGCCCTTTCCGGCCCCCCGCATCGCCGCCCGCGCTCTCGTCGCCCTCGTCGGTGCTGCCTGCACCGCACTGCTGACCGGCGTCGAGTCCGCCTCCGCCGCCTCCGCCTCCATGTGGGAGCGGGTCGCCGCGTGCGAGTCCGGAGGCAACTGGTCCGCCAACACCGGCAACGGCTACTACGGCGGTCTGCAGTTCTCCCGGTCCAGCTGGGCCGCAGCCGGCGGCACCAGATACGCACCGCGCGCCGACCTCGCCACCAAGGCGCAGCAGATCGCCATCGCCGAAAAGCTGCTCGCGATGCAGGGCCCGCGTGCCTGGGGCTGTGCCACCCGCGCCGGCCTGACCGCCGGCGGCCCGCGCGCGAAGGTCCGCGCCGGGCGCTCCAGTGCCGACCGGGCCGCCCACGCCCGGCCCGCCCGCGTCGACCACCCCCGGCATTCGGTGCGCAAGGCCGGCCGGACGGGCGGCGCGTACACGGTCAAGCGTGGCGACACCCTCTCCGCGATCGCCTCAGCCCACGGCGTCCGGGGCGGCTGGCGCCGGCTCTACGCCCTCAACGACGACGCCCTGGTCAACGCCAATCTGATCCATCCCGGCCAGCGACTCCACCTGGGCTGACAGCGACCCTCCTCGGGACCGCCCTGTCCTGGCCAGCTGTTTCTGCCGTAATAAGGTCCTTTGGGCGCCTTTTCGTCTCGCCGGACGGTCGGTCGGCAGGCGCCGGGCCACAGGGCGGTTAGGCTCATGCCGCAGAGCCACAGAGACACTGCGTTTCAGAGTCAATCCCAGAAGGAGATGCTCGTGCCGTCCATCGACGTCGTCGTAGCCCGGGAGATCCTCGACTCGCGAGGAAACCCAACGGTCGAGGTCGAGGTCGGCCTCGACGACGGCAGCACCGGCCGTGCTGCCGTGCCCTCCGGTGCCTCCACCGGTGCGTTCGAGGCCCTCGAGCTCCGCGACGGTGACAAGAACCGCTACAACGGCAAGGGTGTCGAGAAGGCCGTCCTCGCCGTCATCGAGCAGATCGGCCCCGAGCTCGTCGGTTACGACGCCACCGAACAGCGGCTGATCGACCAGGCGATGTTCGACCTGGACGCCACCCCCGACAAGTCCTCGCTCGGCGCCAACGCCATCCTCGGCGTCTCCCTCGCCGTCGCGCACGCCGCCGCCGAGGCCTCCGACCTGCCGCTCTTCCGCTACCTCGGTGGCCCGAACGCGCACCTCCTGCCCGTCCCGATGATGAACATCCTCAACGGCGGAGCCCACGCGGACTCCAACGTCGACATCCAGGAGTTCATGATCGCCCCGATCGGCGCGGAGTCCTTCTCCGAGGCCCTGCGCTGGGGCGCGGAGACCTACCACGCGCTCAAGGGCGTGCTGAAGGAGCGCGGCCTGTCCACCGGCCTGGGCGACGAGGGCGGCTTCGCCCCGAACCTGGAGTCCAACCGCGCCGCGCTCGACCTGATCGTCGAGGCCATCCAGAAGGCCGGCTACACCCCCGGCCAGGACATCGCGCTCGCGCTCGACGTCGCCGCCACCGAGTTCTACAAGGACGGCGCGTACGAGTTCGAGGGCACGTCCCGCTCCGCCGCCGAGATGACCGCGTACTACGCCGAGCTCGTCGACGCGTACCCGCTGGTCTCCATCGAGGATCCGCTGAACGAGGAGGACTGGGAGGGCTGGAAGACCATCACCGACCAGCTCGGGGACAAGGTCCAGCTCGTGGGCGACGACCTGTTCGTCACCAACCCGGAGCGCCTGCAGCGCGGCATCGACATGGGCGCCGCCAACGCCCTGCTGGTCAAGGTCAACCAGATCGGCTCGCTGACCGAGACCCTCGACGCCGTCGAGCTCGCCCAGCGCAACGGCTTCAAGTCCATGATGTCCCACCGCTCCGGTGAGACCGAGGACGTCACCATCGCCGACCTGGCCGTCGCCACCAACTGCGGCCAGATCAAGACCGGCGCCCCGGCCCGCTCGGACCGTGTCGCCAAGTACAACCAACTGCTGCGCATCGAAGAGATCCTGGACGACGCGGCGGAGTACGCGGGCCGCTCCGCGTTCCCGCGGTTCCGCCCCGCGAACCGGTAAGCAATCAGCCAGGCACGCCTGACGTACGTCCCCGCGCCCGGTCCCGTACCGTGGCCGGGGACGTACGTACGTTGTGACGCAGGGACCAGGCCGACCAGGGGAGGCGACGTGGCCGCGGACCGGGAGCGGTTCTCCACGGCGACCAGGCTGAAGGCGCTCGGTGAGCAGGCGGCCGCTCGCGTCTACCGCGCCCAGTCCCGGGCGCCCCGCCCACGCAGCCGCCTCACCGGCCGCGCCGCGGTGCTCGCCCTCGTCGTGTGCTCGCTCGTCGTCGCCCTCGCCTACCCCATGCGACAGTGGGTGTCGCAGCGCTCGGAGATCGCCGAGCAGCGGCGGCAGGCCGAGCAGGCCCGGGAGGCCGTCGAGAAGCTGCGGGACGCCAAGGCGCGCTGGCAGGACCCGGCCTACGTCGAGCAGCAGGCCCGTGAGCACCTGCACTACGTCCGCCCCGGCGAGACCGGCTACACCGTCCGCGACGGCTCCGCCGGCGCCGACCGGCACCACGACGACCAGCGTGCGGCCGACCGTCCCTGGTACAGCAACCTCTGGGACGACGTCGACAGCGTCGACGGACGCCGCTGAACCCGATCCGAACCGACCGAAGAGATATCTGTCCAGGCATGGAAACGCCCCCGCCCAAGACCGACCCCACCCCGCCCACGGACGCCGATGCCGCCGCCATCGCCGCGCAGCTGGGCCGGGTCCCGCGCGGATTGCGCGCCATCGCGCACCGCTGCCCGTGCGGGCTGCCCGATGTGGTGGAGACCGCGCCGCGCCTCGAGGACGGCACGCCCTTCCCGACGCTGTACTACCTGACCTGCCCGCGCGCCGCGTCCGCGATCGGCACGCTGGAGGCCGAGAGCGTGATGAAGGAGATGACGGCCCGGCTCGCCGAGGATCCGGAGCTGGCCGCCGCGTACCGGGCCGCGCACGAGGACTACATCCGGCGGCGTGACGCGATCGAGGTGCTGGAGGGCTTCCCGAGCGCGGGCGGCATGCCGGACCGGGTGAAGTGCCTGCACGTCCTGGTCGCCCACTCGCTGGCCGCGGGCCCCGGTGTGAACCCGCTGGGCGACGAGGCCATCGCGATGCTGCCGGAGTGGTGGCGCAAGGGGCCATGTGTGGAGTGCCCGTCGAAGGGGGCCGCGGAGTCTGCGCAGTCCGCGGAGTCGCAGGAGGAGGAGAAGTGACCAGGGTCGCCGCCATCGACTGCGGTACGAACTCCATCCGCCTGCTCGTCGCCGACGCCGATCCCCGGACCGGGGACCTGAAGGAGCTGGACCGGCGGATGCAGATCGTCCGCCTCGGCCAGGGCGTGGACCGTACGGGCCGGCTCGCGCCCGAGGCGCTGGAGCGGACCTTCGCGGCCTGCCATGAGTACGCCGAGGTGATCCGCGAGCTCGGGGCCCACAGGACCCGCTTCGTGGCGACCTCCGCCTCCCGCGATGCCGAGAACCGCGAGGAGTTCGTGCGGGGCGTCGTCGGCATCCTCGGCGTCGAGCCCGAGGTGATCAGCGGTGACCAGGAGGCGGAGTTCTCCTTCATCGGGGCGACCAAGGAGCTCGCGGCGATGGAGCAGGGCGCGAAGCCCTTCGACGGAAGGTCGGCGGGCGGTCAGGGGCCGGTCCGTCTGGAGCAGCCGTATCTGGTGGTGGACATCGGCGGCGGCTCCACGGAGTTCGTGGTCGGCGAGGAGCATGTCCGGGCCGCGCGCTCGGTCGACATCGGCTGTGTCCGGATGACCGAGCGTCACCTGGTACACGAGGGTGTGATCAGCGACCCGCCCACGCCCGCCCAGATCGCCGCCATAAAGGCGGACATCGCCGCCGCGCTGGATCTGGTGGAGGAGACGGTTCCCCTGCACGAGGCGCGCACCTTGGTCGGGCTGGCCGGATCTGTCACCACCGTCGCCGGTATCGCGCTCGGGCTGGACGCCTACGACTCGGCCGCCATCCACCACGCGCGGATCTCCATCCAACAGGTCCGGGAGATCACCGAGCGGCTGCTGAGCTCCACCCACGCCGAGCGGGCCGCGATCCCGGTCATGCACCCGGGCCGGGTGGATGTGATCGGCGCCGGGGCGCTCGTCCTGTTGATGATCATGGAGCGGATCGGGGCGGCGGAGGTCGTCGTCAGCGAGCACGACATTCTCGACGGCATCGCGTGGAGCATCGCCGAGTGACCATGCGTCAGTGATGCCCGACGGCTTGGCCTGACACCGAGAGGCAGAGGCAGGCCCCGGCGCCCTGATCACCGTCTGAAAGGCAGCCGAGGGCCTGTCAGAGGCTGTGTAGCATGCACATGCCACGTGCATTCGAGAATCGCAGCTTCGGGGGACAGCATGAGCAACTCGTTCGGCCCGCCACCCGGCCCGCCGGGTCCGCCGCCTGGCCCGCCCGGCCCACCTGGTCCGCCGCCTGGCCCGCCCGGCCCACCTGGACCGCCGCTTGGCCCGCCCGGCCCGCCGTCGGGTCCGCAGATGCCGTACGGACCGCCCTTCCCGCCCAGCGGCCCGCAGCCCCGCAGCGGCAACCCCGCGGCTGTGGTCGCCATCGTGATCGTCGGCAGCCTGGTGCTGCTGCTCCTGGCCGCGGTTCTCGCCGTGACCTCCGTCGCCGGAGCGTTCAACTCACAGGCCGACGAGGCGGCGGGTTCGCCGTCCGTGTCGGCCACCGACGACAGCGGCACGGACGACTCGTACGGCGGCGCACCGGCTCCGGAGACAACCTCGGCGACCCCCGACCCCACCACCGAGGCCTTCCAGGCGGTCTCCGCCGGCGACTGCCTCCCCGTCTACGACACCGGCTCCGGCGTCGACAGGGTCGAGTGGAGCACCGAGGTCCCGCCAGAGCCCGTCTCCTGCAAGAGCGAGAAGGCGCTGGTGCACGTCACCCAGGTCGCCTCGTCCACGTTCAGCTGCCCGGACGGCACCGGGAAGTCCTACTGGTCCTACTCCTCCACCGACGGGAAGAGCACGGTCCTCTGCCTCACGCGCATCTACCACAAGAACTACTGCCTGCTCGGCAAGCAGTCCGGCAGCGGCAGCAACACCAGGATCAGCCTGGGGCCCATGACGGCCGTGGACTGCACGGACAAGAAGGTCCCCGCCGCCTACAACCAGATCATGCACATCACCGGCGTCTACCGGGCCCCGGCCAACCCCTCGGCCCGCAACTGCGCCCGCGTCCAAGGCGATCAGACGATGTACTGGGCCTGGACGGTGGACGACGGCAGGACGCTGTTGTGCACCACGATTTTCCGCGGCTGACGGGCGTCGCCCGGCACGCGCCGAGCCCGCCGTAAGGCCGCCTGGAGGGCGTCCTGAGACGTGCCGCACAAAAACCTTCGTGAAACTCTTCACATGAAAAAGTGCCCTGTGAGGCCTCTGTGGGGGCGTAAGGGCGGGGTAAACGGCGCTACAGCCTTCGATCTTGAAGTCAACAGGCTGTTGCGGCCATGTTGCGGCCTCTGGTGGGTGTCACTTGCTCCACAGCGGGGCACGGCTTACAGGGCCAGTTCAGCGGGGGTGCGGCCCTCGCGTGATACACCGTGGTGACCCGATCGCGCTATGGCCTTGGTCACGGGAGCCGCGGAGTGTAGCAGAGGCTCCTGACATGCTTGTGAAGGGGCTCACGAGCCCCCTCCACAGGGGTGCTGGATACTCGAAACATGAGCACCACGGAGCGTCCCAGGATCCTCGTAGTAGGCGGTGGGTACGTCGGCCTGTACGCGGCGCGCCGCATCCTGAAGAAGATGCGGTACGGCGAGGCGACCGTCACGGTCGTCGACCCGCGTTCGTACATGACCTACCAGCCCTTCCTGCCTGAAGCCGCCGCAGGCAGCATCTCCCCTCGCCACGTCGTTGTCCCCCTGCGACGCGTGCTCCCCACGGCGGAGGTCCTCACCGGCCGCGTCACCTCCATCGACCAGGACCGCAAGGTCGCCACGGTCGCGCCGCTCGTCGGCTCGTCGTACGAGCTGCCGTTCGACTACCTGGTCGTGGCCCTCGGTGCGGTGTCCCGTACCTTCCCGATCCCCGGCCTGGCCGAGAACGGCATCGGCATGAAGGGCGTGGAGGAGGCCATCGGCCTGCGCAACCACGTCCTCGAGCAGCTCGACAAGGCCGACTCGACCACCGATGAGAACGTCCGCCGCAAGGCGCTGACGTTCGTCTTCGTCGGCGGCGGCTTCGCCGGCGCGGAGACCATCGGCGAGGTCGAGGACATGGCCCGCGACGCGGCGAAGTACTACACGAACGTGAAGCGCGAGGACATGCGCTTCATCCTCGTCGACGCCGCGGACAGGATCCTTCCGGAGGTGGGCCCCGAACTCGGCAAGTGGGGCCTGGAGCACCTCCAGAAGCGCGGTGTCGAGGTCTACCTGAACACTTCCATGGAGTCCTGCGTCGACGGCCACGTGGTGCTGAAGAACGGTCTCGAGGTCGACTCCAACACCATCGTGTGGACCGCGGGCGTCAAGCCCAACCCGGCGCTCGCCCGCTTCGGCCTGCCGCTGGGCCCGCGCGGTCACGTGGACACGGACGCCACCCTGCAGGTCAAGGGGACGGACTACATCTGGGCCGCGGGTGACAACGCCCAGGTCCCGGACCTCGCCGCCGGCGAGGGCAAGTGGTGCCCGCCGAACGCCCAGCACGCGCTGCGCCAGGCGAAGGTGCTCGGTGACAACGTGCTCTCCGCCCTGCGGGGCTTCCCGCAGCAGCAGTACAAGCACGCCAACAAGGGTGCGGTCGCGGGGCTCGGCCTGCACAAGGGCGTGGCGATGATCGTCATGGGCAAGATGAAGATCAAGCTCAAGGGACGGCTCGCCTGGTACATGCACCGTAGCTACCACGGTCTGGCCGTGCCGACGTGGAACCGCAAGATCCGGGTCTTCGCCGACTGGACGCTGGCGCTGTTCCTCAAGCGCGAGGTCGTCTCGCTGGGTGCGATGGAGCACCCGCGCGAGGAGTTCTACGAGGCCGCGGCTCCGGTGGCGGCCGCCACGGCGAAGAAGGCCGAGAGCGGTAGGTCGGAGAAGGCCAAGGCGTCCTGACCTCCGGTCGCTTGTCCCCCCGAAGGGGCGTCCGCCATCCGTGGTGCGGACGCCCCTTCGGCGTTCCCCGGCGGGCCGCGCCGGAGGCCCTTACGGCCCCCACCGCGTGCTGGCCGCGCCCCCTCAGACCTGGCGCCTGTGGGCGCTCCAGTCGGGTGTCTGGCCGGCCACCGCGCCGTGTCTCCAGCGCCACTGCTAGGCGGTGGGGCTCCCCCGCCCACGCGCCCCAAGGAATTGGGGCGGGTGGGCCGGGAGAACCCGCGCCGGAGGTGCGGTGCGGGTCGGCGCTCGCGCCGACAAACCCCGGCCGCGGGGCGGCCTT
>NZ_JBUEGC010000025.1:0-96235 GCF_054963655.1 Streptomyces sp. HSS9-12
TGACTAGTGCCGCGTCAGCCGGGGTTTGCCCGGTAGCGAGGTGACCTGGTGCGGTCAGCTGCAAGGCGCCGGATCGGCCTCGTAGTGTGGGCCTACTCGGTCGATCGGGCAATGCAGCAGATGGCCGTGCCAGGGCGGCGAGCGGGCCAAACCCTGGCTGACGCGGCACTAGAGAACCCGGGCCGGCCTCGGCGCTCGCCGGGGCCGGCCTATGGCCGGCCGCTCTCGGCCCGGCGCCTGGCGCGCCGGGCCTCCCGCGCGTACGGCAGATACCGCAGCCGCTCCGGCAGCAGGGGCACCACAACCCCTACGACCTGTCCGAAGCGCCGCAGCCGGCGCTCCTGCCGGTCGGTCCAGTCCAGCCCGATCGCCTCGCGCGCGTCCGGCGGTATCAGCCCGATGGTGAGGAAGCGCCTGAAGCGCGCCAGCGGAGGCAGCAGCAGCGGCCAGGCGGCCCGTATCAGAAGGCGCACCAGCCGCGGGCCCCGGTCGGGCGGCGGTATCGGCCGGTCGATGGCGACCAGCTCTCGCGCCACCACCGTCGCCTCCAACTCCTCGCGCAGCACGCGGCGGTAGTACGGCCAGAAGTCCTCGATCGTCTGCGGCATGTCGCGGTCGCGGATGCCCAGGATCCGGCCGAGCTGCAACAGCTCGGCGTACAACTGCTGCTCCTCCGCATCGGTGAACGGGCTGCCCAGACGGCGCTGGATGTGCCGGTACATCGGGAAGCTGGTCGCGTGTACCCAGGAGTAGGTGGCGGGGTCGAGCGCGTGGTAGCGGCGGCCGTGGGCGTCGGTGCCCTGGATGGTCCGGTGGAGTTTCCGCAGTCTGCGGCCCTCCTCGACGGCGGCCTCGCCGCCGTACACCCACAGCTGCACCGAGGCGAGCGAGCGCCGGCCCCGGCCCCACGGGTCCGTACGGAAGACCGAGTGCTGATCCACGCCCGCGCCCACGGCGGGGTGCGCGACCTGCATCACCATCGCCGAGGGCAGCCCGAGGACGCTCCGGACCTCCCCCGCGATCTCCCATAGGATTCCACCGCCGGGCAGCGGCTCCGGGACCGCGGACTCCCGGCGCGTACGGACGTCGTGCACGGTGGTCACGCTTCCATCATCGTTCCGTTTCCCCCCGACGGTCCCAGCGCTCTTCGCGACCTCACCCGCCGGCGGCCTGGGGACCTGGGACCGCTGGTTGGCGGGCCGGGGCGCGCTGCAGAGCACGTCGTCGGAGCGGCCTCTGCGCCATGCCCTCACAGGCCCAACTGCCCTGTAGATCGGGCGAGTTTATCCAGACGAACCCCGGGACACCTCGCTGTCTTTCCGCAATCATGGACGGGCGGAACCCACATCTGTGCTGACCTTCGACAACGGGGAGAACCGGTGGACAAGATCGCCGCAGCCATACGCCGCAATCGCAGGAGCCTGCTCCTCATCGCTCTCGGCTCCCTGTGCCTGCTGCTGCACGGTGTGGTCTTCGCCCAGCTCGACACCAGCATGCCCATGCCCGACTTCAAGGACCCGCTGAACTTCGACCTCAGCCACATGCAGGAGCAGACCGACACCTGGACCCGGATCATGGGGGTCTCGACCGTGCTGCCCATGCTCGGGCAGGCGCTCCTCATCGCCGGCTTGCTCGGCTGGGTGCTCCAGCAGTCCCATAGCGGCGACCGCGACTGAACGGGGCGGTGCGCCCGTGGATCTGTTCTTCGGCTGGCTCGGCGTCGTCCTCTCCGTGATCGGTATCGCCGTCGGCGCCCGCGT
Organism: Streptomyces sp. HSS9-12; assembly: GCF_054963655.1. NCBI lineage: Bacteria > Bacillati > Actinomycetota > Actinomycetes > Kitasatosporales > Streptomycetaceae > Streptomyces > Streptomyces sp. HSS9-12. The sequence continues at coordinate 1,761 of NZ_JBUEGC010000025.1, forward strand.
CGCGTTCGTCATCCACCGACGGGAGACGACCAAGCGCCTCGGCTACCGTGTGGTGACCCATACCCCCCTGGTTTCGCAAGGTGCCGGCTCGCTGGAACTGCTGACCATCCGCTACGACGATCGCCGCCTGGACGACCCCCGGCTCGTCGTTCTTCAGATCAGCAACCCGGGCAGTGCGGCCGTTCAGCCGGGGGACTTCCAGAACAACCTGCGGGTGTTCCTGGAGGGTGGTGCCCACGTCGTGTCCGTGGTGGGCGCCACGGTCGGGCCGGGGTCGGGCGCCAACCCGCCCTCCATCATCTTGGCAGAGGGCGGCGAGCTGGAGGTCTCTCCGCTACTGCTCAATCCCGGCGACTTCATCGAGCTGCAGGTACTGCTGGATGGCCCCTTCAGCGGGGTACGCGTCGTGGGACATCTGGCAGACGTCAGATCGATCGAGGATCTGAGCGGCCGCGAACTGCCCGACCGCGCCCGCATCGTCCTCTCTCCCTACGGGATCCTGTTGGGAGTGCTGCTGCTGGCCATTCTGGGCACCGCCATCTGGCTGATGACCTCCCTCTTCCCGGACCGGGAACGCAACCCTGCCCCACCGCGCCAGAAGTTCTCCGTAGCGCTGGGCGACACCATCGGGCAGGACACCCCCAAGAAGGGGGCGGGAACCATCGAGGAACCGGGGGCGATCGACAGCTACACCTTCTCCGCGAAGACGGCTCAGCGCATCTACATCCAGCGGCTGGACTGCGACAACTCCTACAGCGTGCAATTGCAGTTGTCGCGCCCCGGCGGCAAGCCAGTGCCCAACTTCGACGGATACTCGTTGAGCTGTAGCTCCGGCACCAATGCGGTGACTCTGCCAGAGACCGGTCAGTACACCTTGCGGATCGGCGGAGGGTCCGTCGGTGGCTCGCCCGGAACCTACGGTTTCAAGCTGTGGGCTTCGCCAATCGAGCGCCACGAAACCCCGATGCGAAGCCCGGTCAAGGGAAAGATCGAAGCACCGCGCAGCCAGGACTTGTACACCTTCCACGCGGACCGGGGAGAGGTGATCCGCTTCGACGTGGAAACCCAGAGCAGACTGGGCCTCAGGTGGAGCCTGCGCGGTCCGAAAGACTCGGTCGTCGATGACGAGATGCTCTTCGGGTCCACCATCGGCCCATTCAGGTTCGAGGCCGAAGGCGAGTACACCTTGACCATCTCCGGCGACCAAGACGACACCGGGTCCTATGTGCTGTCTCCGCATCGCAAACCGTCTGGCTGAGTGCGCATACCGCCTGGCCAAGTGCGCGCCCCTCCCGGCCCGGCGGCTACTGCCGTCCGGCAGCCGTCGGCCCCCGGCCCCGTGGTCCGTGGGCGGCTCGCGACGCAGAGGTCTTCCCTGCGCAGGCGCACGTAGTTGCGGCCGCTGAGCCGGCTCTGGGTGACTGCTCGCGGCGGCAACCAGCCGGGAGGCGGCCGTCGCGGCCCCCACCGCACCTTCCCCGGCGCGTACGCCCTCACGCAGTTGAACGCAAGGTTTCAACAGGACTGGTGAGACAGCAATACTGTTGCACCGGACCGATAAACAGGGAGAGAGCGAGGCCGGGGCCGATGGCACAGCAGACGACACCGGAGGCAGAGTCTTCCGCCCAGGAGGACATCAGTCTCACCGTCGACGAGCTGGCGGCGCGCGCGGGGGTCACGGTCCGTACGATCCGCTTCTACAGCACTCGCGGCCTCCTGCCCCCGCCCGCGATAGGCCCGCGCCGCGTCGGCCGGTACGGCCATGGGCACCTCTCCCGCCTCGCGCTGATCGAGGAGCTGCAGCACCAGGGCATGACGCTGGCCGCCATCGAGCGCTATGTGCAGCAACTGCCGCCGGACATGAGCCCGTACGACCTCGCCATTCACCGCGCGCTGGTCGCCTCCTGGGTGCCCGACGCCCCGGAGGAGGCGACCCGCGAGCAGCTTGAGCGGCGGATGGGGCGCGCACTGACGGACACCGACATCGACCGGCTCGCGGCGATGAGCGCCCTGGAACGGACCGACGACGACGGCGTCTTCCGGATCGACCCGGGCCAGCTGCACCTGGCGGTGCGGCTGCTGGACGTACCGCTGTCCCTGGAGTCGATTCTGGCGGCGCGCACGGCCGTCATAGAGCACGCCCGGTCCGCGGCGCGCGAGCTGAGCCGGCTCTTCCGCGCCGAGGTGTGGGTGCCGGAAGGCGAAGCGAAGCCGGACGCGGAGCGGGTGGCCCGGGTCAAGTCGCTGTCGGCGCATATGCAGCCGCTGGTTGTACAGGCGCTGGTGACGGCCTTTCAGCGGTCGATGAAGGAGGAGGTACGGGGCTTCTGGCGCGAGGAGGGCTGACGGCGGCGCCTGCCTCCACACCGTACGACGCGCAGTTCGCCTGGCCGCAGGGCGTCACACGGGGCGTCGCGCGCTGCCGCCGCTCGCACCTGACTCGCTCCGGAAGACGTTTTCCCCCGCGATGCGGCTGGCCTGAGGAGCTTGCTCGAGTCCGTGGGCCAGCGGGCGCGGCCGGATGACGGATCCGGCCGCGCCCTGGCAGTCCGTACTGAGGTCAGGCGTCAGTGAAGGTCTCGCCCTTCTCGGCCTTCTCCAGCAGCAGCGGCGGGGGCGTGAAGCGGTCGCCGTACGCCGCCTGCAGCTCGCGCGCGCGGGCCACGAAGCCGGGCAGACCGCCCTCGTAGCCATTGATGTACTGCAGCACACCGCCGGTCCAGCCGGGGAACCCGATGCCGAGGATGGAGCCGATGTTCGCGTCGGCGACGGAGGTCAGGACGCCCTCCTCCAGGCAGCGGACCGTGTCCAGAGCCTCGGAGAAGAGCATCCGCTCCTTCATGTCCTCGAACGGGATCGAGACATCCTTCTTCGTGAAGTGCTCCCGCAGGCCCGGCCACAGGCCTGCCCGCTTGCCGTCCACGTACTCGTAGAAGCCCGCGCCGCCGCTGCGCCCCGTACGTCCGAACTCGTCGATCATCCGGTCGATGACCGCGTCGGCCGGGTGGGCCTCCCAAGTACCACCGGCCTCCTCGACCGCGCGCCTGGACTCGTTGCGGATCTTGCGCGGCAGGGTGAGGGTCAGCTCGTCCATCAGGGACAGCACCTTGGCCGGGTAGCCGGCCTGGGCCGCCGCCTGCTCGACGGAGGCCGGGTCGGCGCCCTCCCCCACCATCGCCACACCCTCGTTGATGAAGTGCCCGATGACGCGGGAGGTGAAGAAGCCGCGGGAGTCGTTGACCACGATCGGGGTCTTCTTGATCTGCCGGACCAGGTCGAAGGCCCGCGCCAGCGCCTCGTCACCGGTCTTCTCGCCCTTGATGATCTCGACGAGCGGCATCTTGTCGACGGGTGAGAAGAAGTGCAGGCCGATGAAGTCCCGCGGCCGCTCAACTCCTTCTGCGAGGTGCGTGATGGGGAGCGTGGAGGTGTTGGAACACAGCAGCGCATCGGGCGCGACAATGCCCTCGATCTCCTTGAACACCTTGTGCTTGAGCGCCGGGTCCTCGAAGACCGCCTCGATGACGGCGTCGCAGCCCGCCAGGTCCTGCGGGTCGGCGGTCGGGGTGATACGGCCCAGCAGCTCATCCCGCTTGGCCTCGGTCGTACGGCCCTTGGCGATGGCCTTGTCCAGCAGCCCCGCCGAGTACCCCTTGCCCTTCTCCGCCGCCGCGAGCGAGACGTCCTTGAGTACGACGTCGATCCCCGCCTTGGCGCAGGAGTAGGCGATGCCGGCGCCCATCATGCCCGCGCCGAGCACGGCCACCTTGCGGACCTGGCGCGGCTCGATGCCCTCCGGCCGGCTTCGGCCCGCGTTGACGGCCTGGAGGTCGAAGAAGAACGCCTGGATCATATTCTTGGAGATCTGGCCGGTGACCAGCTCCACGAAGTACCGGGCCTCGATGATCTGCGCGCTCTCGAAGTCGACCTGGGAGCCCTCGACGGCCGCCGCGAGAATATTGCGCGGAGCCGGGTACGGGGCGCCCTGCAGCTGCTTCTTCAGATTCGCCGGGAAGGCGGGGAGGTTGGCGGCGAACTTGGGATGCGACGGAGTACCGCCGGGGATCTTGTAGCCCTTGACGTCCCAGGGCTGCTGCGACTCCGGGTGGGCGTCGATGAAGGCACGGGCCTTGCTCAGCATGTCCTCGGGCGTGTCCGCGACCTCGTGGACCAGGCCGGCCTCCAGCGCGCGCCGCGGGTTGTACTGGGTGCCCTGGAGCAGCACCTTCAGCAGCGCGTCGGCGACGCCGAGCAGCCGGACCGTACGGGTCACACCGCCGCCGGCCGGGAGGAGACCGAGGGTGACCTCCGGCAGGCCGATCTTCGAGCCGGGCGCGTCGAGTGCCACGCGGTGGTGGCAGGCGAGCGCGATCTCGTAACCACCGCCGAGAGCCGCCCCGTTGATGGCGGCGACGAGGGGCTTGCCGAGGGTCTCGATGCGGCGCAGGTCGCGCTTGATGCCGTTGCCGATCTCGAAGGCCTGCTGGGCCTGGTCGGGGGTGATGGCGATCAGGTCCCGCAGATCGCCGCCTGCGAAGAAGGTCTTCTTGGCGGAGGTGACGATGATGCCGCGGACGCTGTCCTTCTCGGCCTCCAGGCGGTCGGCGACAGCCTCCAGGGAGGCCTTGAAGGCCTGGTTCATGGTGTTGGCGGACTGGTTCGGATCGTCCAGGACGAGGGTGACGACGCCGGTCTCGTCCTGCTCCCAGCGGATGGTGGTGGGCTCGCTCATCAGGCTTTCTCCGTAAGGGGGGTGGGGCGGGACGGTCAGAGACGTTCGACGACGGTGGCGATGCCCATGCCGCCGCCCACGCACAGCGTGGCCAGGCCGTACCGCTGGTCGCGCCGCTCCAGCTCGTCGATGAGTGTGCCGAGGATCATCGCGCCGGTGGCGCCCAGCGGGTGGCCCATGGCGATCGCGCCACCGTTGACGTTCACCTTGTCCAGGCTCAGGCCCATCTCGCGGACGAAGCGCAGTACGACGGCCGCGAAGGCCTCGTTGATCTCGACGAGATCGATGTCGTCGATCGTCAGCCCCGCCTTGGCCAGCGCCTTGCGGGAGGCGGGTGCCGGGCCGGTGAGCATGATGGTCGGGTCGGCGCCGGAGACGGCGGCCGAGACGATCCGGGCGCGGGGGGTGAGCCCGTAGCGCTCGCCGGCCTCGCGGCTGCCGATGGCCACGAGGGCCGCGCCGTCCACGATGCCGGAGGAGTTGCCCGCGTGGTGGACGTGGTCGATGTGCTCCACCCAGTGGTACTTCTGCAGGGCCACGGCGTCGAACCCGCCTGCCTCGCCGATCATGGCGAAGGACGGCTTGAGCGCCGCCAGGCTCTCGACCGTCGTGCCGGGCCGGATGTGCTCGTCGTGGTCCAGGACGACCAGGCCGCTGCGGTCGGTTACGGGCACCACCGAGCGGTTGAAGCGGCCGTCCTTCCATGCCTCGGCGGCCCGCTCCTGCGACTGGGCGGCATACGCGTCCACATCCGTACGCGAGAAGCCCTCGACGGTGGCGATGAGGTCGGCGCCGATGCCCTGGGGAACGAAGCCGGTCTCGAAGCTGGTCATCGGGTCCATGGCCCAGGCGCCGCCGTCCGAGCCGATCGGGACCCGGGACATGGATTCGACGCCGCCCGCGAGGATCAGGTCCTCCCAGCCGGACCGTACCTTGGCGGCCGCCAGGTTGACGGCCTCCAGGCCGGAGGCACAGAACCGGTTCTCCTGGACGCCCGCCACCGTGTCCGGCAGTCCGGCCGCGATGGCCGCCACCTTGGCGATGTCGGAGCCCTGGTCGCCGAGCGGGCTGACGACGCCGAGCACGACGTCGTCGATGGCCGCCGGGTCCAGATCGGGGAAGCGGCGGCGGATTTCGTGGATGAGCCCGACGATCAGGTCGATGGGCTTGGTGCCGTGCAGCGCTCCATTGGCCTTGCCGCGCCCGCGCGGGGTGCGGATGGCGTCGTACACGTACGCTTCGGTGGTCAAGGTCTGCAGCCTTTCGAGCTTTTGCGGGTGAGGGCGGGTCAGGCGAGCAGGGAGCGGCCGATGATCTCTTTCATGATCTCGGTGGTGCCGCCGTAGATGGTCTGGATACGGCCATCGGTGAAGGCCTTGGCGACCGGGTACTCGGTCATATAGCCGTAGCCGCCGTGGAGTTGCAGACAGCGGTCGGCGGCGCGCTTTTGCAGCTCGGTCGCCCACCACTTGGCCATCGAGGCGTGTACGGCGTCGAGTTCACCGTTCGCGTGGTCGACTATGCAGCGGTCGAGGAAGGTACGGGTCACCGCGCATTCGGTGGCCATCTCGGCTATCTCGAAGCGGATGTGCTGGAGCTTGGACAGCGGCCGTCCGAAGGCCTCGCGCTCCTTGACGTACTGGGTGGTGATCTCCAGCAGATGCTCGGCCCCGGCGATCGCGGCGACCGCGATGCTCATGCGCTCCTGTACGAGGTTGGTCATGAGGTGGACGAACGCGCCATTCAGCTCACCGAGCAGGTTTTCCTTCGGGACCTTGACGTCGCGGAAGAACAGCTCGGCGGTGTCCTGGGCCTTCTGGCCGATCTTGTCGAGGTTGCGGCCGCGTTCGAAGCCGGCCATGCCGCGCTCGACGACGAGCAGGCTCAGCCCGTGCGCCCCGCCCTCGGGGGTCGTCTTCGCCACCACGATCACCAGGTCGGCCAGGATGCCGTTGGAGATGAAGGTCTTGGAGCCGTTGAGCTGCCAGTGGTCGCCCTGGTCGGTGGCGGTGGTGCGGATGCCCTGCAGATCCGATCCCGCGCCGGGCTCGGTCATGGCGATGGCGGTGACGGTCTCGCCCGTACAGAAGCCGGGCAGCCAGCGCCGCTTCTGCTCGTCGGTGGCCAGTCCTGTCAGATACGGGCCGATGATGTCGTTGTGCAGACCCAGCGCGAGGCCGGGGGTGCCGGCCCGGGTGAACTCCTCGGCGAGCACCGCGCTGTAGCGGAAATCGTCGTTCCCGCCGCCTCCGTACTCCTCCGGGACCGCGAAGCCGAGGAGCCCCTGGCGCCCGGCGGCCAGCCAGGCGTCGCGGGAGACGACGCCGTCCCGCTCCCACTGCTCGTAGTGCGGCAACACCTCCTTGGTGAGGAAGGTGCGGACCGTCTCGCGGAACGCGTCGTGGTCCTCGGTGAAGATCTGGCGCTTCATCTCAGTCGTTGCCTTCCTCGGCGAGGGCAGGGACGTCCCAGTCGCGGGCCACCTCGGCGGTGTCCGCACCGGGCCGGACGGGTGGCCGCCGCACGGCGCCTGGGGTGCGGGAGAAGCGCGGGGCGGGCGCGGGCTGGGTGATGCCGCCGTGGTCGGTGAAGGTGCCGCGGGCGGCGAGGTGCGGGTGGGCCGGGGCCTCGCGCAGGGACAGTACGGGGGCGACGCACGCGTCCGATTTCTCGAAGACCGCGGTCCACTCCTCGCGCGTACGGGTCCGGAAGCGGTCGGCGATGGCGGCGCGCAGCTCGCCCCAGCGGGCGGAGTCGGCGCGGTCCGGCACCTCGTCCTCGATGCCGAGCAGCTTGATGAATTCGTCGTAGAAGCGCTGCTCCAGCGCTCCGACCGCCATATGGCCGCCGTCGGCGGTCTCGTAGATGCCGTAGAAGGGGGTGCCGCCGTCGAGGAGGTTGGCTCCGCGCCGGTCCTGCCAGCCGCCGGCCGCCAGCATGCCGTGGATCATCGCGGTCAGGTGCGCGGTGCCGTCCACGATCGCGGCGTCTACCACCTGGCCTGAGCCGGTCGCGCGGGCGTGCTGCAGCGCGGCGAGGACGCCGATGACGAGGTAGAGGGAGCCGCCGGCGTAGTCGCCGAGGAGGTTCGCGGGGATGGCGGGCGGCTCGTCTGGGCGGCCGATCATGCCCAGCGCTCCGGTGATGGCGATATAGCCGATGTCGTGTCCGGCGCGGTCGGCCAGCGGGCCGTCCTGGCCCCAGCCGGTCATCCGGCCGTAGACGAGCTTGGGGTTACGGGCCAGGCACTCCTCCGGGCCCACGCCCAGCCGCTCCGCCACGCCGGGGCGGTAGCCCTCGATGAGCACGTCCGCGCGCTGCGCCAGGTCGAGCACCGCGGCGGGGCCCTGCGGGCTCTTGAGGTCCAGCAGCACCGAGCGCTTGTTGCGGTTGGTGATGTCGAAGTCGGGGTTGATGTTCAGCCCGTGGCCACCGGGGCGGTCGACCCGTACGACGTCGGCGCCGAGGTCGGCGAGCAGCATGGCGGCGAACGGACCGGGGCCGATACCGGCCAGCTCCACGACCCGCACCCCGGCCAGCGGACCGTTTCCTGACCCTGCCATCAAGCCCCCAAGGGTGTGACACCTTTGATGTAACATCAGTGATGCTAAGAACGTGTTTCACTCTGCACAAGCCCTGAGGCGCCAATGCGTGGTTTTCGCGCGTTAGTGCGCTTTCATCCCGTCCAGGGCGTGTGTCCCGCGGTCGCCGGTGAAGATCCCCAATGCGGCCGGGCGCGGCCGTCCGGTCGACGGGCGACCGCGGGTTCCTCAAGAGCCCATGATGCCCCCCACCCGCCGCGGTGCGGCGGGTGGCACGGCCGCCACTGCCTCGCGGCGGGTTCGGGCAGCCACAGCTGCGGACGCCGACCGACGCGCTACGTGATCGCTTCGCGCCGGGTATGTCCCCCACCCGCCCCGTTTGTGGAGCGACGGCTCCTACCATGAGCGGCAACTGCCTGACTGAACGCATGCTCCCGGTCAAACATCCCGAACAGCGGCAGCGGAACCACAACCGCTATGGACAGCCACCGGCCCTCCCCGGCGGCCCATCCACCGACCGCTGCTACACCCCCCGCCATGAACGGCAACTACCTGACCCAGCGCATGCTCTTGGTCAAATGTCCTGGGGGCTGACAGTGGGACTACAACGGCCTTGCACAGCCACCGGCCGGCCCCGGAGACCAAGCTCGCCGCCTGTAAGGTGCTGAGTCCAAAGTCGTTCGGCAATTTCCGTGCGGACGAGTGTGATCGGCACGAAGTCGAAGCCGTCGAGCACATAGCCGACCCACGCGGCGAACATCGACTTCCACTGGCGGCCGGACACCTCGCGGTACCAGCGCTCCTGGGCCGTGGTTATAGCAGGTCTCCCTCCTCGAGGAGTTGGCGTACGGACTTCACCGCCTCATCGCCCAGCGGGACCTGCGGGGCGGCGGTGGCCGGGCAGTCGATGACGCCGAGCAGGTGCAGGGCTGCCTTGAAGCCGCCGAGCGCCGAGGAGCTGCCACTCATGGCCGAGGCGTCGCCAGCCTCGGTGAGGGCGTAGAGGGCGGCGAGCCGGTCCTGTTCAGTGGCGGCCTCGGCCCAGCGGCCGGCGCGGGCGTGCTGGTAGAGGCGTACGTATCCGGCCGGGTCGACATTGCCCAGGCCGGGTACGACCCCGTGGGCGCCGGCGAGCAGCGCCCCGTCGACAGCGAGCTCGGAGCCGGTGAGCACGGAGAAGGTGTCCAGCAGACCGCGGCGGCGCAGCGCGACGAGGAGGCGGCGAAGAGCTCCGTCGTCACCGCTGCTGTCCTTGAGGCCGACGAGGGTGCCGTCCGCGGCGAGTTCGAGGACGGTCGCGGCGGGGAGCTTGACGTGCACGGCGGTCGGGATGTCATAGGCGAGCAGCGGCAGATCGACGGCGGCGCGGATGCGGCGGAAGTGGTCGGCGATCTCGAGGGGGTGGGTTCGGGTGTAGAAGGGGGCGGTGGTGACGAGGGCGTCCGCGCCGAGGCCCGCGGCGGCGCGGGCATGGTCGAGCACGCGCGCGGTCGTCATGTCGATGGCCCCCGCGAGCACCGGCACCCGTCCGTCGGCCGCGTCGACGACCGTACGCAGCGCGGTGCGCCGCTGGGCGTCGCTCAGGTACGCCGCCTCGCCGCTGGAGCCGAGCGCGAAGAGGCCGTCGACCCGGGCGCCGATGAGCCGGTCGACGAGCGAGCGCAGCGACCGGGTGTCGACGTCGCCGCCGGGGGTGAGCGGGGTGCACAGCGGGGGGACGACACCGGTGAGGGGGGTGGGGAGGGGCATTGCGGGGCTCCAACTGCTTTACGACAACCGTCAGGAAATGCGGGCTATTTGGACGTTGGACGTCCTATATGTCTGGGGCGACAGTGCCGGAGGCGGCACACGTCGTCAAGGTTGGGGGGCGGCGTGGCGGCGGGTTCCCCTTGGCGGGCCTGGCGGGTACGGCGCCGCGCCGTGGGGCGGCCGGGGGCCCGGGCCCTCCGGGGTGGGGGTCCTGGACTGGACTGCGCATTCTCGGGCCCTGGCGGCCCTGGGGGCACACCCAGCGAATAGCTGGGTGCCGCGTTACGTCCAGGACCCCCACTCGCCCCTGGCCTTCGGCATGGCGAACGCCAACGACACCCGGTCCCCTCACGTGCAATGACGGCTGCCGGTCGGCATGGTGACCGGCGCCGAAGATGCCGCTCTGGATCGGCCGCTGGCCGCACGGGCGGCCGTGTGGCGGCTCGCGGCCCCGGCTGTCGAGCTCGAGGGCTGCATCCGCGATCCGGCCACGCCCGGGAGCGTCTGGTTGACCCGCCGTCAGCGGGCTCTTACCGTTGGGTAACTTGACGGCTGGGATGGAACGGAGCGGCGGGCGTGCGGCGGACCTACGACATCGTGCTCTTCGGCTCGACAGGCTTCACCGGCGGGCTCACCGCCGCGTACCTGGCGCGGCACGCCCCGGCCGAGTGCCGCTGGGCGCTGGCCGGCCGCAGCACCGCCAAGTTGGAGCGGCTGCGCGAGCGGCTGACCGAGCTGAATCCCGACTGCGCCCGCCTGCCGCTGCTGCAGGCCGACGCGGGCGACGCGCAGACCCTGCGGAAGATCGCCGCCGATACCCGAGTGGTCGCCACCACCGTCGGCCCGTATACGGCCCACGGCGAACCGCTGGTCGCCGCCTGCGCCGCTGCGGGCACCGACTACGTGGATCTGTGCGGGGAGCCGGAGTTCATCGACCGGATGTATCTGCGCTATCACGCGCGGGCGTCCGAGACCGGGGCCCGTCTGATGCACGCGTGCGGCTTTGACTCCGTCCCGCACGACCTGGGTGTGTACTTCACCGTCGGCCTTCTGCCGGAGGGCGCGCCGCTGCGCGTGGACGGTTTTGTACGTTCCAACGGGACGTTCTCCGGCGGAACCTTCGCCTCCGCCCTCACCGCGATGTCCCGGCCGCTGAGCATGGCCCGCACTGCCAAGGCGCGGCGGCGCGCCGAGCCGCGCCCGGTGGCCGGGCGGCAGGTCCGGGCGCCGCTCGGCGCTGTCCATCACAGCCGGGACGTACGGGCCTGGGCGCTGCCGCTGCCGACCATCGACCCACAGATCGTCGCCCGCTCCGCGGCAGCGCTGGAGCGGTACGGCCCCGACTTCCGCTACCGGCACTACGCCGCCGTCAAGCGACTGCCCATCGCCGTTGGCGGGGTGACGGCCATCGGAGCGCTGTCCGTCGTGGCCCAAGTCCCCTGGGTGCGAAACCAGTTGTCCGCTCTGCGCAAGCCGGGCGAGGGCCCGGACGCGGACCGGCGCGCCCGCAGCTGGTTCACCGTGCGGTTCGTCGGCGAGGGCGGTGGCCGGAAGGTGGTCACCGAGGTCTCGGGCGGGGACCCGGGCTACGACGAGACGGCGAAGATGCTGGCCGAGTCCGCGCTGTGCCTCGCCTTCGACGAGCTCCCGCAGACGGCGGGGCAGGTCACCACGGCGGTCGCGATGGGCGACGCGCTGACCGCGCGCCTGACCCGCGCGGGTCTGGCCTTCAGCGTCGTCGAATCCCGCTGAGACAGCTGTCAGTCCTCAGGCCGGTGCTGTGGGCATCGACGAGGGCGCCGATGCGGGTGAGCACGGCATCGGCGGGCTTGTGGGTCGGCAACTGCTCCAGGCGATGTTGCCCACCCGAGCCACTGGGAGTGGATCCGCAGAGCCTATCCGGCAGGCATAGCGCCCGCCGGCCGTGCCGGCTGGAGAAGGTGAAGAAGTCCGGCTGACGCCGGTTCGTCCTCGGGGATTCGTTCAACTCATGTACGAGGTCGCCACTTTGAGAGCGCTCTCGGTTGACGTCGCCCGTTGGTCTGTACCAGAGTGGGGCGCCAACGACGGCGCGTCGCCGCTTCACAAGCGGGATTGGGGCGAGTTTGTGTGTCCCAGTAGCCGTCTGATTCTGGCTGCGCGCCACCGTCCGCCGGTCGCGTCGCATACTGCCTCCCCCCCCCACATCAGGAGGTTTCATTGGGTACCCGCAGGAAGCTCGTATCCCGCAGGAAGTTTCTCTTCACCGCCGGAGCAGTAGGAGCGGCAGCGGCTTCCGCTCCCTTGTGGTCCAACAACCTGGGAACGCGCGCGTCCGCCGCGCCCTCCACCTGCGAGCTGGCGTTGGAGTCCAAGGCATCGTCCGGCACGATGAAGGCCTATGTGACCGGCCGGGAGGTCGGCACGGACAAGTGGATGCTGCTGCGCGCGGACGGCGAGCCGTTCTACCCGGAGTCGCCGTCCAAACCGCAGACCCCGCTGCCCGTGGACTGCTCCATACCGCTGTCGAGCTCCCGGCCCACCGTCCTGACGCTGCCGCAGATGTACGGCGCCCGGATCTACTTCGTCCGTGACGACACGCTGGATTTCTTTGTCAATCCTGGGCCGGCGCTGACCGAACCCGCCTTCGCCACCAAAGAGGATCCGAACTTCAACAAGATCTGGTCCTTCTGTGAGTTCACCTTCAACTCGGAGCAGCTCTTCGCCAACATCAGCTACGTGGACCTGGTGACCGCTCTGCCGATCGGCCTCACCCTGGAAGGGGACGCCACGCACAGGGTGAAGGCGCTCCCGGACGGGGCGGTGGATGCCATCGCCAACGACCTGGCCGCCCAGGCCAAGAAGGACGGCCAGCCCTGGGACAAGCTGATCCTGCGCGGAGAGGGAGACAGGGTGTTGCGGGTGGTCTCCCCGCAGACCGTGATGGCGCCGTTCTTCGAGCAGCCGGACCAGATGCCCTTCGGCTCGGTCTTCGATCACTACATCGACCAGGTGTGGGAGAAGTACCGCGATGCCGACTTGAAGGTGGACCTCCAGGGCGGGCGCGGAGTGCTGACCGGTCGGGTGAAGGGCAACGCGCTCACCTTCGAGGGCGGGCACACCTTCGTCAAGCCCGTCTCCCGCGACATCTTCACCTGCAACCACGGGCCGTTCGCCAACAACCCCCAGGACTCCGACGACAAGAAGGGGCTGCTCGCCCGCTTGGCGGCCGCGTTCAACCGCAGCACGCTGCTGACCCACCCGGACCAGCCGAACGGCACCAAGACCGCGGACTACTACCAGGACCCCTCGACCAACCACTGGGCGAGGATCGTGCACGCCAACAGCCCCATCGGCTACGCATTCCCCTACGACGATGTGCGCCCCGACGGTGAGCCGGACGTCTCGGGCGCCGCCAACGACGGCAACCCGCGCCGCTTCACCGTCAGCGTCGGCTAAAGCCGGTTTGGCATGCCGCCAGCGCCGAGAGCCCGGGACCCATGAACAGGCCCTGGCGGCAGCCTTCCGCCCCGGCTACTCCGGCAGCAACCCGATCACCGGCTCGTACTCGCTGCCCGACGGGAAGGCGTTCGCGGACGACTTCCACACCTTCGCCGTCGAGTGGTCCCCGGACGCGATCGCCTGGTCCGTCGACGGCAAGGAGTACCAAGGAGATCGGCGGAGCCCCGCGCAGCGTCGGCCCAGCAGCCGGGAAGGGCTCAGCCGATGGGCTGCTGGCGGTAATTCTCCAGGCCCGGCGCCGTGCGGGTCATGGTGAACTCCGTGATGCGGTAAGCGCAGACCTCCTCCTGGACAAAGGGGTCGCTGGCGACGATGGCCTCCATCCGGTCGCGGTCGTCGCCGACCGCGAGGATCACACCGCCGTCGCGCGGCCTCTTGCGCCCCGAGGCGACGAACACCCCCGCCTCGAACTGCTCGTTCACCCACTCCAGGTGGGGTTCGAGCAGGGCGTCGACCTCGTCCATCGGCCCGGTGTAGGTGAGCTCCAGTACGAACATGATCAGAGCGTACGCGGCGGGGCCGGACGGTTCGCGCACCGGCCCCGACCGGCCGGTGCCTTCCCGGCGGTCAGCCGGTCACCGCCGCCGCGAGCGAGCGGCGGCACAGCGCGTCGGCGCGCCGCGTCGTCTCCGGCAGCCGGTAGCGCGGGGCCAGCCTCAGCGTATGGGCGCAGGCGTGGTCCAGTCCGATGCCGTGCCCCACGGACACGAACACCGGCTTGACCCCCTGCCGCGTACGCAGCGCCCGCCCCACGACCTCCCCGCCGTCCAGAAGCGGCGTCCAGGCACCCCGCCCCGGCCCCGGGCTCCTCGTACGCGAACGCGTAGGGCGTCTTCGCGACCCCGAAGGAGGGGATCCCGGTGAGCACTCCCAAGTGGCTGGCCAGGCCCAGGCGGCGCGGGTGCGCGATGCCGTAGCCGTCGCAGACCACCAGGTCCGGCGGGGCGCTCAGCTTCTCCAACGCGACCAGGACCGGCGGGAGTTCGCGGAAGGCCAGCAGCCCGGGTACGTACGGGAACGAGACGTGACCGACCGCGGTCGCCTCCTCGAGCACCTCGAGGGTCTGCGGGTCCAGGACGACGGCAGCCGCGGCGACCTGGCCGGACTCCTCGTCGTAGGCCACATCCACCCCGGCGATCCGCCCGCTGATGCCGGGGGCGGGGCCCTTGCTCACACGATCGACCAGGCCGCGCAGCCGCAGCTGCTCCGCGACCGCCTCGGCCTCCGTGCCGGGCCACTCCCCGCCTGTCCGTCCCATGGCAGCTGTCCTATCAGGTCGCGGGCGACTGTGTCGTTCAGGTCGCCCGCACCCACAGCGCCACAGTGACGACCATGCCGACCACCCACACCGCCGCCGCGAGGGCGGCCACCGCCAAGGCCGCCTTCATCGCACCGTCGACCGCCGTGCGGTGCGGACGGCCCTGCGGGTACTCGGTGCTCGCGATCTTGTTCATACCGGCATCCTGGCCAGCCCGCCCGCGCCCGCACATGAGTGCGGCTACTCATCCGTCTGCGCATGAGTACTGGTGCGTGGGGGTACCGCGCGTTCCTAGAGTGGGCCGAGACGGCGTGAGGAGGGCCGTTGCCCGGGTGCCGCCGTGACAGAGGTCACGCTCCTCCGGTGCACGGATCCGGCTTCCCCGTCGTCTCACCGGGTGAGCGACACAGGCGCAGCAGCAGTGGCACCACAGCGACACGGACCGCACCCACGACCGCGAGGAGGCAGGCGTTGTCCCCTGTCATAGACCAAGCCGCCCAGGCGAGCCTCATCACCTCCGGGGACCGGATCCAGGACATACCGGTGGTGCTGCGCTACCGGCGTGACGACCCGCTGGCCGTCCGCTTCTGCTTCCCGCCGCAGGTGTCGCTCGCCGGTGCGGATGTGTCCTGGGTGTTCGGGCGCGACCTGCTGGCGGCTGGGCTCAAGGCGCCGGCGGGCGACGGCGATGTGCACGTACGGCCGGCCGGCACGGACGCGACGGTGCTGGAGTTCCACGCCTGCGCCGGCACGGCCATGGTGCAGATGCTCTCTGCTGACCTGCGCGTCTTTCTGCGGCGGTCGTACGCCATGGTGCCCCGGGGCCTGGAACATACGCACCTCGACCTGGACCGCGTACTGGCGGCGCTGCAGCGTGAGGCCTGAGCGAATCTGCCGTTCGACCACGGGTGACGAGCCGCCAGCGCCGCCCGGAAGCGCTCGCCGCTCGACAGTGTGCCGAGCGGCTGGTTGGCGCGTGCGCCTCCGATCTTCAGCGGGCGGTCCGTACCTCCGCGCGCTGCTGAGCCTGGCGGGCCGCTGCCTCCGTGCGGCCTGCCGCGCCAGGCCGCGCGGAGGTGGCGTGGTGCGATCGTGAAGGGTTTGCGGAAATCGCCGTCCGGGAGGCGGTGACGCTGGGATTCCGCCAGGTCGGCGGGGGTCGGCACTAGAGGATTTGCCTCGGTGAACGTCAGGATGGGGCATCACACAGATTTGCCGCTGTCCGGACATCCGAGAGGGAGCCACCGTGCCCAGCAAGAAGGCGTTGATCCGCCGACCGAGCCCGCGCCTGGCGGAGGGCCTCGTCACTCATATCGAGCGGTCACCGGTCGACCCGGCGCTGGCGCTGGACCAGTGGGTGGGCTACGTCCACGCACTGCAGCACCACGGCTGGGAACCGTTCGAGGTGGAGCCCGCCGAGAACTGCCCGGACAGCGTCTTCATCGAGGACACGGTGGTCCTCTTCCGGAACGTGGCACTGATCACCCGACCGGGGGCGGACTCCCGCAAGCCGGAGACGGGGGCGGTGGAGGAGGCCGTGGCCCAGCTCGGGTGCTCGATCAACTGGGTATGGGAGCCCGGAACGCTGGACGGCGGGGACGTCCTCAAGGTCGGCGACACCATCTACGTGGGGCGGGGCGGGCGGACGAACGCGGCGGGGGTGCAGCAGCTGCGCCATGCCTTCGAGCCACTGGGAGCCCGGGTGATAGCCGTCCCCGTCAGCAGAGTGCTGCATCTGAAGTCGGCGGTGACCGCACTCCCGGACGGCACGGTGATCGGCTACCCGCCGAGCGTCGATGACCCGTCGATCTTTCCGCACTTCCTTCCGGTGCCGGAGGAGCCGGGGTCGCATGTGGTGCTGCTGGGCGGCGGGAAGCTGCTGATGGCGGCGAGCGCACCGAAGAGTGCGGAGCTGTTCGCGGGGCTGGGATATGAGCCGGTAATGGTCGATATCAGCGAGTTCGAGAAGTTGGAGGGCTGCGTCACTTGTCTGTCGGTGCGGCTGCGCGAGCTGTATGCATAGCAGGGCGAAGCGGGACGATACCCCCGCCGCCCTTGGCCTCAGCCTTACCGGGGCTTAACCTACGGATTCGTAACCTACGCAGCCGTAGGTGTTTCGCACGTCCCCAGGAGCCGCTTCGTGACCATCGCCCCCAACCCCCTTGTCGGTTCGGACGAGTGGACTGACGCGCGCCTGCTCTACGCGCTGGAGGAGGTCGTCGAGACCGAACTCAACCGCCATCTGAAGGTCGCCAAGGAATGGATGCCGCACGAGTACGTGCCGTGGAGCGACGGCCGGAACTTCGACGGCCCGCTGGGCGGTGAGCCGTGGGCTCCGGAGCAGTCCAAGGTCAGTGACATCGGCCGCACAGCGCTGGTGGTCAATCTGCTCACCGAGGACAACCTCCCCAGCTACCACCACGAGATCGCCACTCTCTTCGGCCGCGACGGCGCGTGGGGCACCTGGGTGCACCGCTGGACGGCGGAGGAGGGCCGGCACGGCATCGTCATGCGCGACTACCTGCTGACCAGCCGCGCCGTCGATCCCGTACAGCTGGAACGATTCCGCATGGCCCACATGTCGGAAGGCTTCGAGTCCGACAACCGGCACAGCATGCTGCACTCGGTCGCGTACGTGGCCTTCCAGGAGCTCGCGACCCGTATCTCGCACCGCAACACCGGCCACCACTCCGGGGACCCGGTGTGCGACCGGATGCTGGCCCGGATCGCGACCGACGAGAACCTGCACATGATCTTCTACCGGAACCTGCTGGCGAAGTCCTTCGAGCTCGCCCCCGACCTGACCATGGCCGCGGTGCGCGATGTCGTGGTGAACTTCCGGATGCCCGGGCACGGCATGCCCGGCTTCGAGCGGGCGGCGGCGCAGATGGCGATCGGCGGGATCTACAACCTGCGCATCCACCATGACGATGTGCTGCAGCCGGTGCTGCGCTACCTGAAGGTGATGGAGATCTCCGGGCTCGGCCCGGAGGGGCTCAAGGCGCAGGAGGAGCTCGGCCTGTTCCTGGGCGGGCTCGATGAGCAGGCCACGAAGTTCGAGGACCGGCGCGCGGCCCTGCTGGCGCGGCGGGCAGCCCGCGCCTCCTGACCACGGCGGACACCCTTGCTGTACGGCCCCGTACGATACGGCAGGCGCGGCGGCCAGGTGCGATGCCACCGGGCCTGCCGTACTGTACGGCCCCGTACGATACGGCAGGCGCGGCGGCCAGGTGCGATGCCACCGGGCCTGCCGTACGAGAGCGCCCCCCGCCGCGCTACCGCAGGTGCTTGCGCTCGTTCTCCGAGAGTCCGCCCCAGATGCCGAACCGCTCGTCGTTGGCAAGCGCGTATTCCAGGCACTCCGCGCGCCCCTCACAGGCCAGGCAGATCCGCTTGGCCTCGGGGGCCGAGTCGCCGGTGGCGGGAAAGAACAACTCGGGGCCGATCTGTGCGCAGAGCGCGCGCTCCCGCCAGCCGGAGTCGCGCTCCGCGGGAATCGGCTCCTGGTCGGTGCAATCGATCAACATATCGCTCACTCTCGCCCCCATCGATCAACAGGTCGTCAACGACCGATCAACGTCATCGCCGGAAGTGACCGGTTCCCGTACAGCGGCCCGCTAAGCATGCGCTTTGTGGTTAGCCCATGGCCGGTTGGGCAACTCGGCGAAATGACGCCATGGCGTTTCAGCGACTGGTGATGTCTCTCGGCCGCTGAGAAGCCCTGGTGTGCCGGCTTCGTTCGAGTCCGAGGTCTGCCATGACCCGCGATGCTGCTGCGCGACTGGCCGGCCATACTGCCGTGTTCTCGGTGGTCATGGCGGTGGCGCTGCTCTTCATTCCTCCCATAGCTCCCCCGAGACACAAGGCCGCGGTCATGGCCTCCAAACCCAGGGCTCCGATCCAGGCCACGACTCCGGTCCGGATCAATGGCCGCCTCCACGTCTGCGGCACCCACCTGTGCAACGAGTCCGGGAAGCCCATACAGCTGCGGGGCATGAGCAGCGACGGCACTCAGCGGCGCGCCCATTGCCTGAGCAACGCTACGTTCAATGCGCTTGCCCGCGACTGGAATTCGAGCGTCGTGCGCATTTCGACGTATGTGAACGAAGGCGGGTATGTGACCAACCCGCCGAGGTTCACCGCCCTGACGAACCGATTGATCGACATGGCGAGCGCCCACGGCATGTACGTCATCGTGGACTGGCACATCAACGAAGAGGGGGACCCGAACCTCGATATCGGCAAGGCAATGACGTATTTCAAGCAGATTGCCGCCCGGAACAAGCACAAGACGAATGTGATCTATGAGATCGCCAACGAGCCCAGCAGGGTGACCTGGCCGAGAATCAAGACCTACGCGGACAAGATAATTCCGGTGATCCGCGCCATCGATCCCCGCAGCGTCATCCTGGTCGGCACCCGCTCCTGGTCCACGCTCGGGGTGACCGACGGCGGCAGTGAGCAGGAGGTCGTCAAGAACCCCGTACGCGCCTCCAACATCATGTACACGTTCCACTTCTATGCCCAGACGCACCGGGACAACTACCTCAACGCCCTGCGCCGCGCCTCCTCCCGACTTCCCATTTTCGTCACGGAGTGGGGAGCCCAGTCGTGGATGGGATACGGCAACGACTTCATCATGTCGCAGAAATTCGTCGACCTGATGGCCCGAAAGAAGATCAGCTGGACCTACTGGAGCATCTCCGACGATGAGCGCGACGGCTCGATCTTCAAGCAAGGGGCCTGTTACGGTGCGAAGTTCACCGGCAACAGCGTGCTCAAGCCCGCTGGGGTCTGGATCCGGGAGCGCGTCAGGCGCGCAGGGTGAACCTCCGGGCGTGGAGGAGCGCCCCCGGCGTTCGGCCACGTGAACCGCCCTCGCCGGAAGCGCCGGCGAGGGCGGTTTCGCAACTGCCGTATCAGGCGGACGGTGAGCCGGGCGCGTCACACATTCGGGACGTGCAGCTTCGCCCAGCTGGTGCGGCCTGGTATGCCGTCGGCAGCCTTGCCGTGAAAGCCGAGCTTGCGCTGCCACGCGGCATACGACGTGCGGTCCGCCTCGGTCCACTCCGGCCCCGGACCCACCTTGTAGCGGCCGCAGCCCTCGGCGACCAGGCGCTTGCCCATGGCGGTGATGATGGGGCTGTGGCGCCCGGGCTGGAAGAACCTCGCACCCGGGAAGGGTTCGTACGACGGCTCCTTCGGCTTGCTCGGCTCCTCCGGCTTATGAGGCTTCTCGGGCTTGGGCGGCTTCTCCGGTCTGTCCGGTGCGGGCTTGCCGGGATGGGCCGGGCCGTCCTGTTTGCCATGCAGCCGCTCCGCGATGCGCTTGCGCATCCCGGCCATGGAGAAGCCCTTGGGGTCGATCTTGCCGGGCTGCCACTCCAGGTGCCCTATCACCGAGCGTGCCGACCAGCCGTGCGCACGGCAGATCGCGGCCGACGCCTTCTCGATCGCCTCCAGCTGCTCCGGCGGCCACTCGTCATCGCCCGTGCCGCGGTTGATGCACTCGAAGCCGTAGAAGTGGCGGTTGCCATCCCGGTTCGCCTCGTTGTCCGGCGGCAGCGCCCTCTCATTGATCACGGCGCGCAGAACTTCGTCGTCGCCGAGCCCGGCGTGGTTCGCCCGGCCGTTGCCGACCAGATACACCGTGCCGTCCTTGGCGATGACGCCGTGGCAGAGCGGGCCGGGCAGATCGGAGCGGCCGTTGTAGCAGAGGTTCACCATCGCCTGGGTGCCGGAGCCGCCGGTGTGGTGGACCATCACGCCGTGCATCGGGCCCCACGGGCCATGACCGGCCCGGTTGTGGGTGCGCCAGCCGCGGTGCTCGACGACCTTGAGTCCCTCCGCGCGCAGGGCCTTGACCAGCCGGTCGGCCGACAGAGGCCGGGCCATCAGTGCTCCCCCTGCTTGTCCGGCTCGTCCCTGTCGCGGTCGAAGAAGTCCAGGACCGTGTCCAGGACTCCTTCGCGGGAGTCGGGTCGGGCCGTCGGCTGGTGCTCGGCCCCGCCCGGGGAGCCGGCCCCCGGCCAGGACTCCTGGGGCGGCGCGGTGCCCTTGGTCTGCTCGCCGTCCAGCGCGAACAGCCACCGGGAGATGTCGTCCAGCCGCCGCTCAAGGCGCTCGGTACGCTCCGCCGACCGCTGTGCCCACGTCACCGCGGCCGTGATCAGCTCCTGGGGGGAGCGGGGCCGGCCGTCCTCGCCGGTCACGCCGGGCAGTTCGGAGGAGATGAGCTGCTTGATCACGGCGTCGGCGATCTGTTCCGGTGTCGGCATGTTGTCCTCCGTGCGATTGAGGGCGGCGAGCACGCGCGGAACCACGTCCTCCCGCCACTGCTCGATGCGTCGTGGCCCCGGGCAGCTCTTGGCCACCGTGGCCCAGGACCCCGGCGCGCCGAACAGCGCATGGTGGCCAAGTCCCGGGTCGGCCGCGGAGCGGCAGATCCGGCGTCCGATCGTGCGGTGACGGCGCATCAGCCACACCTGCAGCCGCACCAGCGCATCCATCTGGCTCCCGGTCCACGGCTCGGACGGGCGGCCCTCCGTCTCGACGGAGAGCGCGCCCGTACCGTCCGGCCGCCGGTCGGCCCGGTGCGCGGCGGCCGCCCGTACGCCGGTGTCCCGCCACTGCACGATCTCCCCGTCCCGGCCGATCCCGAAGTGGCCCTGCCCCGCCCGGCCGGTCAGCGCTCCGTCCAGGGTGTGGCTGATGATCTGGGTCGGCCGGATACGGTCCTTGGTCCCCGCCGTACGTCCGCGCGCAGCCGGCCTCGGGCCCGACCGTGAGCCCGGTACCAGCCTGACCGTCGCGAAGGGGCAGAGCGCCACCTCAGCCCTCCTGTGCGGCCCGGCGGACCGGGGAGGACAGCGCCGGGAAGACGTTCCGCAGGTCCTCGACGGTGCCTTCGCTGGGCACCCAGGCGAGCGGGGCGTAGTGGTACGCGATGCCGAGCGGCGCCCGCAGCAGGGGCTCGGCGGCGGCGCTGCGCGGCCACTCGACGGTGCCGGTGACCGTACGGGCCGGGATCAGCCAGTGGTCGCCGTGCCGGTAGTCGCCGCCGGGCGCGAACCACACCTGGACGCCGTCC
Organism: Streptomyces sp. HSS9-12; assembly: GCF_054963655.1. Lineage (NCBI taxonomy): Bacteria > Bacillati > Actinomycetota > Actinomycetes > Kitasatosporales > Streptomycetaceae > Streptomyces > Streptomyces sp. HSS9-12. The sequence goes on from NZ_JBUEGC010000025.1 coordinate 23,633, forward strand.
TCCAGGTCGATCCAGCCGCCCTCCTTGATGGTCAGCGCGCCACCGGCCGGCTTCGGCGTACCGCGTCCGCCGGTGGCCCGGTGGTCCCAGCGCCGCAGGAAGGGGTGGCGCTCGGCGATCCGGCCGACGCCCGGCACCGGCTCGTCGGACAGCCGCACCCGCCGCCCCGGCAGGTCGATCTCCTCGACCCGCAGCAGCGGGGCGGGCTCACCGCGGCTGGTGTACGCGGAGTCCACGGCCTCAACCCAGTCGCCGACGTCCAGGGCCAGCTTGTCATCGCCGCCGAGGGAGACCAGTTCGGCCCAGGTGCCGTCGAACCCCGCGACCGGGAAGACCACCGAGCCGTTCTCCCGGGACCACTTGAAGGTGGCGCCCTCGCGGGCCGTTCCGCCGACGTGGATCTCCACGCGGTAGAGCTGGTTCTCCTGGCCCCGGTAGCGGGCTTCGGGGTGGACCAGGCAGGGGTCGTCGTCCGCGTGGGCAGGGCGCTCGCCGCGGGCGGCCAACTGCCCGGCGGGCGCGGTCCTGTGGGCGGCCCACCGGCCGAACGCCTCCACCGCGTCATCCGCGCTGCTGTCGTCGGAGATGCCCAGGTCACCGGCCGTCACCGTCTCCAGCTGCCAGACCACCTTGGCGCGGGCGGCGGTGTCGGGCAGTGCGGCGCCCAGGGCGACCTCGCGGATCTCGGGGTCCTCGGCGGCGGTGACCGTACGCTCCCACACCTTCAGGGCGACGACATACGGGAATTCGTCCGGCAACCGGTCCTCGGCGCGCTCGGGGTCGAGGTAGGCGTCGGGCTGCTCCCAGTAGGTCCACCGCGTCCCGTCGGCTGGAGCCGTAGTCGCGGCCGCGGCCTCGGACTTGGGCCCATCGTGACCGTGGTCGTGGTCGTGTCCATGGCCGTGGCCGTCGTCCTGGCGCTCCGCGGGCACACCGGAGGCGGGACGGGTGGCGTCGAGGAGAATGCCGTCCACGTAGTAGCGGCCGCCGCCGATGGTGAGGTCGTCCAGCTCTCGGTTGCCCGGCACGTATTCGATCTTGAAGCCGGCAGCGGCGGCGGGCCCGCCGTGCTGCCCGATGAGGTCGGCGGCGATCGTGCGCGCCTGATGCAGCTGAATGGCCGCCTGCTCGTTGGCGTCGGCGTCGAGCTGGACCCGGCCCTGCTGAGCGAGGACCGCGGAGTACCGCTTGCCGGGACGGAAGGTGTTACGGGAGAAGTCCCCGTACATGGTTCCCCCTAGGGAGTGCGTGAGGTTGGACGTATCGGCCGGTTCACGCGCCCGCGGCGCGTGTGAGTCCCGCCCACCCGGCCCACGACGGGCGGGTGCCCGGGGAGAGCCGGGCGCGAAGCGCCCGGCGATGGGGCGGACCGGCCCCCGGGGCCGGTGGTGCTGCGGTGCTTACGTGACATGAAAGATCCCGGCGTCGGTGCCGGCCGGTGTGTACTCCTCGATACGGGCGCGCAGGTTGTCCTCGCGCTGCGGCTCGAACAGCTCGTGGAACGCGCCGAGTTCGGAGCCGTCCTCCGCACCCCGCGCGATCTGAGGCGCACAGCCCGCCGCCAGCCGGCCGTATGCAGGCGTTCCGTACCGCACGCTGGTGAACCGCGGCCGCACCCTCAGCGCCTCGACGTCCTTCATCCCCGGCTCGGCGGCGGCCCGCACCAGGTCCGGCTGGCAGTGGTAGCGGCGCGGGGTCCGCGAGCCGTGCGGTACGTAGCTGAACCGCATGCAGCCGATGCCGCGCCGCGCCACATGCATCCGTCCGTCGAAAATGCTGTTCTCCGCGATCTGCACGGCGTGGGTGTGCACTTCGCCGATCACGGTGGTGCGGTAGGCGTGCAGGACGGCGTGGGCGTGCCGGCAGTCGGGCGCGGACAGCGCCTCTCTGTCCGGCCCGGTGGCGTCCAGAATGCTGTCGGCGATGTGGACCGGCAGCGGGTCGGTGTTCACCTCGTCGCCGATGACCAGGATCGTGCCGAGGATGCTCCGCTCGATCTGTACACACACCGAGGTGCAGTCCAGCACCAGGCTGGGCTCCTCGGGGGAGTGCGGCTCGCAGTGCGGCTCCAGCGACCAGCCGGGCACCAGCGTGCAGTGCCGGATCACGACCGAACCGACCGGCCCGCTGACCTGCACCCCGCGTCCGGAGATCAGCAGTCCGTCCAGCACGATGCGGGACTCCTCGCACATCTCGCCGTCCGGAGCCGGGTTGCCGCGGATGTTGAGGGCGTCGGGGCGGTTGCTGTACCAGTCGAGCAGCCGGATGACCGGCCGCGTGCCCTCGGCGGCGCGCAGCTGCAGCCGGTCGCCGGGGCCGAGTTCGAAGTCCAGCTGTTCCTGGTAGGCGCCGCTGTGGGTGATCTCGATGATCCCCTCCCCCGGCGCCCTTCCCGCGGCCTTGTCCTCGCGCCACTGCTCGTACGCGTCGGTGATCTTCTCGAACCGGGCGCCGGGTCCGACCTTGTAGATGGCCGCGTCCCGCGGTGTGGTCCGCTCGCGCGGGTACTCGCCGCCGCCCATGTCATCGCTGAACGCGTAGTGGTAGCTGACCCACACGCCGCGCTTGGGGGCCGAGCGGGACCCGAAGGCGATCCGGCCGAGCACCGGGTCGACCACGACCTGCCCGCGCCCCGGCCGGTAGGTCCAGTCCGTCAGGTCCGCCACCACGATGTCGCTCGGCGGGATGGGCTCGAACTCGCCGTCCCGCCAGATCGCCAGGCTCTTGCCGGGGCCGTAGTAGTCCGCGAGCCGGTCGGCGAGACGGCGGCGCGAGATGTACGCCGGGACGTTGTCTATCGTCGCGATATGCGTCGCCGCGGGCTCCGGCTCCGGCTTGGTCACCAGCGGGGTGTCGTTGCCGAGCACCGAGAAGGTGAACAGGTTCCGGGCGCGGTCGATGCAGTACGCGGGGGCCCGCGTCAGCGAGTACGGCTTCAGCCGCCACACGAACAGGCCGACGCCCGCGGGTGTGAGGCCGCCCTGCCGGCGCCGGGACGCGGCGCGCCGTACGTCCACGGTGTGCGCCTGTTCATCGAACGGCCCGCCCAGCAGGTCGAGGCCGGCCCCGTCCCGTACGTCGGCGAGCCGCCCGCGCGACAGCCGGGTCGTGTTCGAGCCGAAGGGCGCGCCGGTGTCGATAGGGAGCGCGCGCGGAGGGCCCGAGGAACGAGGGCCCGAGCACGGCCGACCGTCGACGCCGGGTCCAAGCGCCCGGAGGCGAGCGAGAGGACGAGCGAGAGAAGATGCCTCCTGACCGGTGCTGAGGAGCCGAACGGGCTGCTGGCCGGCGAGCAGCCGGGAGAACTCCACGGCCCGCGCGGGCCATTCGGCCACCGACTCCGACAGCTCCTCGAGCAGGGCGAGCGTGCCCTTGCGGCGGCGGTTGGCGACGGTGTCGGCCACGTCCCGTCGCGGGGCCAGCCGGCGGGCGAGCCGCCGCCGGGACTCGGCCCGTCCGCCGTCCCCCGGCTCCGGCGTCAGGCCGGTGGCGAGCACATCCTCGTAGCCCGGCAGGATCCGGTAGCCGATCAGGTCGCCGATGTACGGCACGACCCAGTCGTCGCAGGTCTCGATGAACCAGTCCGCGTAATTCTGCTCGATGCCGGAGCGCACCAGGTCGACCTGCTCGCTGATGACGCCGAGCAGCGCGCGCAGGGGCTCGCCGGCCTCGGCGTCCCGCATCCGGTGCCACTGCGGCAGCAGCTCCGCGAGGCCGTCAGGATCCCTGGTCATGCTGCGCCCCTTTCGTTCTCCCCCAGCGCTGTCGCCTGGGAGGTGCCCCCATCTCCGCTCGCTGGGCCCCTCCTGCCCGACGGCGGGCAAGGAGGGAGCAGAGGTGCGGGCATCGTGGTCGTCTGCTGCCGAGTGGTGGTGCGATCCACAGGTGCGGCGCGGTGGGGGTCCCCCCGGACGAAGTCTGGGGGAGCCTTCCTTGGAAGGGTGGTGGTAGGTGACGGGCGGGCGCTCACCGGACGACCTCCTGGAGAATCAGCGTGTCCGGCAGGTCCGGATTCAGGACTGCGAATTGCGCGGGCCGGATTCCGCGGAAGACGACCACCGATCGGCCCGCGGGCAGCGGACGGGTGTCGGTGATGTCGGGGTTGAGGCGCAGCAGTTCGGCGATGGAGATGCCGTGCCGGGCGGCCACCTCGGTGAGGGTTTCGCCGTCCGGCCGCTCGATGCGGTAGCGGTGCTCGGCGAACCGCGCGAGCCGCGCCTCCACGACTGGCTGCGGCCTGCTGAGCCGCTCGGCGAGGTGCTCCAGCCCGGCCGGGGTGAGGTCGCCGGGGATGCCGGAGAAGGCGTCGACGTCGACGTAGTCCACGCCCGGCACGGACTGGGCGGCGGCCAGCACCTCGGAGAGGTAGGCGGGTTGGCCCAGTTCCCGGCCCGGGTAGCCGAGCCGGGCCAGCAGCGCGCGCCGCACGGCCGGTTCGACCAGGTCCCAGGAGTAGTCGGGCAGCACCTTGATCCGGGCGACGACGACCAGCAGCACCAGCTCCCGCAGGGCGACTTCGACCGCGAGCCCGGCGTCGCCGTACTCCGTCAGCGCCGAGTGCAGGGTGCGTACGACGTCGGAGTCCTGGGTGAGCGGGATGTCGTCCACCCCGGCCACGGTGACGTGCACGGTCTCGCGCACGCCGTCGTAGAGCTTCCGCGCGCCGGCCCGGCCGATGCCGGCCCTCGCGCGGGCGAAGTCCTCGTAGTCGGGCACCGAGACCAGCCGGTCCAACGCCGTGACCGAGAGGGGGATGTTGCGGCGGGCCAGTCCCGGCCCGTCCGGGTCGGTGCCGCCGGTCGCCGGCAGCGGATTGGTGACCGCCGAGACCCCCAGCGGCCGCGAGACGGCCTGGGTGATGCGGCCCGCCCCGACGTTGGCGTCCTTGCCGATGCCGACCCGGTAGCGGGCCCGTACGTTCTCCTGGCCGGTGGGCAGCCTGGCGCCGTGTACGCCGTCGCCGAAGGTGACGGTGACCCGGCCGTCGGCGGTGGCGCCGGTGACGTAGACCGGCTCCGTGGGCCCACGGCCGGCGAGGCTGTCGACCTCGTGCCAGAGCACGCCGTCGACCCGGACCTCCAGGGTGCTCTGAGCGCCCTTGGGGTTGTCGGCGGCCAGCCAGGTGAGCGGCCCCTGCCACAGTGCGAAGCTCTGGTGGGCCTTGCTCGCGTCACCGCTGCCGATCGCCTCGTCCCGCGTGGCACCCTGCGTGGCCCGTACGACATTGCCCAGCACCCGGACGGTGTCGCGGCGGTAGCGGTAGGCCAGGTCGGTGGCGAGGGTGAGGGTGGTGTGGACGGCGTCGCCGGGCAGCTTCGGGTCAACGGTCTGCTCGACGCCCGCGATCATGGCGAGCTCGGTGCCGCGCACCCCGGTGGTCCCTGGGATGTCGGTGCGCTCGCCGGTGACGACGAGCCGGCGGCCGGGCACCAACCCCTCGTGCAGGTCGGCGAGTTCCAGCTCGTTGCCGTGTACGTCCTCGGTCAGCGGCTCGTCGGCGAGGCGCAGGCTCTCGCCGCGGGCGTAGACGCTGGTGTCCCGGATGTGGGAGAGCAGGGTGTCCTCGTTGTCCAGCCAGGGGTCCTCGAGGGTGAGCTCGGTGACCTTGCCGGTGATGCCGAAGTCGGCGCGGGAGAGCACCCGTACGCCCGTGATCCGGGTGATGACGAGCGCCAGCTCGGGGTCGCCGGGCACCTGGCCCGCCACGCCCTTGCGGGGCCGGTGGACCGCGGCCCACTGGCCGGGGGCGAGCCCGTCGTACACGGCGTCGAGTGCGAGCACATTGCGGGAGGTCTGCTGCAGCCGGGAGGAGAACGCGGCCTCCACGGAGGTGGCGTGGCCCTCGTCGGTGCGGCGGACCGTCACCTTCATGCCGTCGAGTTCGGTCTCGTGCTCGTCGCCGGGCCCGAGGTCGATCGGTTCGGTGCCCTCCCCCAGGCTGACGCGGATCCTGCCGTCCTGGCCGGGATAGGAGGCGACGACCGTACGGCGGGGCAGCTCGGGCAGGAACCGGACGGTGACGCCCGGCTCCTCCTGGCCGTTCGGGTCCGGTTCACGGGTCCGCAGGTCGATCCGGCCGGGGCCGAAGTCGAAGACGGGACCGTCGTACGGCAGCGGGAGGCTCTTTTGTACTGAGCCGCCGCCCTCGACGTAAGAGAAGTCCGCCTGGTGGGGCGCCGTCTGCGCACCGGTGTATCCGATGCGCACACTGAGCAGCTTGCTGCCGGTGAGCGGCCAGTCGTCGTGCCGTACGACCTTGCCCGACGCGTCGTACGCCGGCTTGAGCGGGGCGGTCGCGCCGAACGGCGTGGCGGTGACCCGCATCGCCTGCACCTCGCGCAGCGCGAGCGGGGCGGTGAAGTCTGCCCGCCGCCAGGCGGTGTAGAGGCCGTCCCTCAGCCGGGGGTCGAGCGCGGTCAGCAGGCGGGCGCCCTGGTCGGCACCCGGCGCGTAGATCCGCTGGGGGTCGCGCGGGAGGTGGCGCGCGCCGGCGGGCGGCCGGGCCGGGGCGGTCCGCAGCGCGGCGAGCAGTGAGCCGAGGCCGCGTACCGCGGGCTGGAAGACGTCGCTGGTGCAGTCGCCGTCCTCGCTGTCACCGCTCGCCGGCAGGCGGGCGAGGCCCAGCCCCTCGTACAGGCTCGGGCTCTGCCGCCCGGGCTTCGGAGTCTGCTTGTCGTCGTCCTCCGGCTGCGGGGGTTCCAGCTCCCGGGCCGCTTCCTGCAGTTCGACGAGCTTGGCGTCCAGGTCCTCGAACCAGTCGGCCACCTCGGCGTGGCCCTGCGCCAACTCCGCGGCCTCACGCAGGCGTTCGACGGTCTCGGCCAGCCGGTGGGCGAACTTCGTCGCGGTGTCGAGCAGATCGAGGTCGGCGCGGAGAGGGGCGAGCACCTGCGCGTCGAAGCCGGCGATGACCGGGCTGCCCTGAGGCCGCGGATTCGGACTGTCCCTGCCCTCTGTTATCCACTTCTGCAGCTCCTCCAGCAGCGCCTCGAGCGACGGCAGGGTGGCGCCGGGGAGCCCGACCACCGTGGTGTCGGAGTCGCGGTCGATGGTCACGTGCGCCGCGGGCAACAGCAGCCGCTGTGCGCGGTCGGCGCTCTTCTCCGCACTGAAGACGAACAGCAGCTGGTCGCCGGGCTTGAGGTTGTTCCCGGTCCCCGCCACATGTATCTCGCGACGCTGCCGCAGCCGCCGCGCGGTGAGCTGGTACGGACGGCGCCGCCGTACGGCCGGCTCGTTCCACGACCAGCGGGCCGCCAGGTCCTCGTCCGTCTCGAACGACTGCGGCTCCTGGCCGGGCCGCGCCGGGACGCTGGTGGCGCGCGCCCCGCGCGGGATCGTCACCGTCAGCTCCTCGTCAGAGCGGGTGTCCCGGTCCAGGGAGTACGCCAGGAAGGTGTCGGCCGCGACACCCGGGCGGGGCCGGTGGCCCACCAGCCGGCCCAGCAGTTCGAGGGAGCGCTCCTCGGTCGCGGTGCGCAGATAGCCCTCGCTCGCGATCCGCTCGGTGTGGAAGGTGAGCAGATCGCCCAGCACCGCCCAGGCGTCCAGCAGGGCGATCGCCGGGTCGTCGGTCGTACGGACCGTCAGATTCCGCAGTGCCGGGTAGGCGGGGCCTGACAGCCGGGCGAGCATGGCGGCCCGGAAGTCGCCGTACCGGCCCACCCGGTAGTCCAGGGCGGTCCGCCCCGGCGGGTTGAAGACTTCCCTGTGCTTGAGTGCGTCGGTGCCGCCGCAGCCGCAGCCGCAACTCCGGCCGGTCATCGGCCACCTCCGATTACGAGCGTGAGCAGGCCGTTTTCCGGCCAGTCGGGGTCGTTGTCGCATTGGGCGATCTCCAGCGGGCCAAGGCGCAGCAGGCCCGCCGCCAGCTCCCCGTCGTGCTGCCGGAACAACCTCCGCAGCCGGGTCACCCGGGCGCTCAGCACCCCGGGCACCGCGGCCGCGGCGGCGACCAGGCGGCTGATCCGGACGGGCTCGCCGAAGCTGAGCGCGTCGGGGTGGAAGAAGCCGAGCCGGCCGTCGGGCAGCCTGCGGCTGCCGAGCACCCGGCGCACCTCGGCCAGGACGTGGCCGCGCTGACAGCCGGGGGCGGCGCACACCTCCACCGTGATGTCGAGCGGGACGAGGAGCGCCGGCCGTACGACGAGGTCGTGCCCGATGCGCCGGTACCGCTCGAGGCTGTGCGCCACCGCGTCCAGCAGCGCATGGTCGGGCGCGCCGGTGCCGAGGGCGTCGATGGCGACGTGCATCTCCTGGACGCTGCCGGTCCAGCGCTGTTCGGCGGTGGCGCGCTGCACGCCGGGGACGGCGGCCGCGAGTTCGGCGTAGTCCTGCGGGGTGACGGCACGCAACTTGGTGTGCTGGAGGGCCTGCGGCGCCAACTGCCGTACCTCTTCGAGGGCTTCCGGCTGGGTGCCGCCGACCGCGGGCAGCGGATTGCGGACCCGGGTGACAGCGGCGTACGGCGCGGGCTCACCGCAGTCGGCTGCGGGGCGGCACACGACCAGGTGGCCGATGGCCTCCGGGCCCAGGTTGCCCGCGGTGCCGTTGCCCACCCGGTAGGCCACTTCGAGCGTCGAGGCGGGATCGGGCGCCGCACCGTGCCGGCCGTCACCGAAGCGCAGCGCGAGCCTGCCGTCGGTCCGGGCCTCACCGACCAGGTGCCGGTCGCGGGGCCCGCTGCTGAGCAGGTCCCGGCGCGGCGTCCACACCTTCTCGCCGGCGGAGGTCCGTACCGAGGCCCGTACGGCCGGCAGGGCGGCGCGCGGGTCGGACGCCAGGGCGGCGGACGCCGGGCCCGCGAGCACCGGGTCGTCGGGTTCCAGCCCGGCGCCGTACGGATCGCCCCAGCTCTGGGTGATCTCCCAGGCGATGAAGCGGTCCAGCACCCCGCCGGCGCGGGCGCGGGCGGTGAGCACCTGAAGGCGCTTCAGCTTGGGCGTGAGCAGGGCCTCGCGGCGCGCGAGCAGTTCCCGCAAGCCCTGGGCGGGCCGGTGCCGGATGTCGACGTCCTGCAGGGCGCGGTCGCCGAACAGGATGCTCAACTCGGCGATTTCGTCCTCGCTGAGCCCGGCACAGTCCACGGCCGAGCGCCACAGCTCCTCCAGCCGCTCCCGGACGCGGCCGGGGATGGCGGCCAGCAGCGCGGCCTGCCTCGCGGAGACCTGCTGCGGGTCCGGGTAGGGCGCCGCTTGCGTGACGGGTGCGTAGCGCAGTACGGGCCTCAGCGGCCGGGGCACCTGCGGATAGGTGACCTGGGCGAGCAGCGTCTGAAGGGTGTCGGCCTGCTCGTCGGCCGCTGCCGGCCGGACGCGCTCCTCGTCGGTGGTGCCGGGAGCGAGATGGATATCCAGCCCGGCCCGGCTCACCGCCTCCTCCCCGAGCACGGCCCGCAGGTCGCGCACCTGGGCGACGGTGAGCCTGCGGCCGGAGCCTGTCTGCTCCAGCAGGTTGCGCAGGAGCTGCGCGGAGGGGCTGTCCTCGCCGCGGTCGCCGCAGCCGAACTCGGGCGGCTCGCACGGCGCGACGGTGACCGGCTCCGGCGGTACGGGAAAGCGCTCCGGCGCGCCCCCGCAGAAGGTGAGCGAGCGGCCGTGGTCGGCGGGCACGGCATTGCCGCGGGCGACGGTGACGTCGGCTACCGTCCCCCAGCTACCGCTGGGAGGTGCCCCCATGCAGTCGAGGCCGCCGGGGATGGACAGGCACGCCGGGAAGGTGAGGGCGTCCGCGGCGGCCCAGGTCACCTCGAGGACGGGCTGGTCGTACAGCTCGTCCACGAGCGGGGTGACGGAGGTCAGACGGACGGCCTGCCGGTGTGCGGGATCGGCGTCGGCGGGGGCGCCGGAGCGGGTCCCGAGGACTTCCTCGATGACGAGGAGGTCACCGGGCGTCAGGTTCAGCAGCCGCTGCCGGGGCTCGTCTTCCTCGCAGTCGTCCACCCAGGCGTCGCGCAGCGTGGCACGGGTGGCGCCCTTGGGCAGGGTGCACTCCTCGTCGCCCCAGGTCCACAAGCTGATGGTGTTGTGCTCGGGCCGCAGGAAGAGGTCCCCGGCGCCGAGCGGTTCGAAGACCTCGAGCGAGGCGCCCGCGGGCAGCCGGTCCAGGTCCTCGTCGCTGATGACCGCGCCGAGGTCCGGCCGCTCCTGCGGACCGAGCCGGCTGACGTCGACGGCGGCGAAGCGGTACTGGCCCTGTTCCAGGATGAGGTACTCGTCGGTGGTCAGGGTGATGAACGTACGGGCGTTGCAGCCGTCGTGCATCGCGTAGTCGATGAGCCGGACGTGGCGCCGTACGGACTCCCGCAGCCGGGCGGTGTCCAGGTACGCCTCGGTGGCCACCGCGTCCTGCTGGTAGCTCAGCTGGTCGGCGGTGTAGGCGAGCAACTCGGCCAGCGTCACGCCGAGGTCGGGGACGTGCCGCTCCACCCAGTGGGGCGAGGTGAGGCTCATCCGGTCCAGGACCAGGCTGCGCAGGCTGTCGTAGTCGCGGGCGGCGTAGTCGATGACGGGTGCCGGGAGGACCTCCGGCGGGCACCCCTCGTCGTCGTGGCAGTCGAAGGCGGTCGGGCAGGGCTGTCCGAAGGCGAACTCGGCGGTGGCGTAGCGCGGATCGAACCCCGGGCAGGGGGTCGTGCCCGGGCGCCCGTACGCATCGCTGCGGACGACGGACAGCCGGTAGATGGACGTGTCCCCCGTCCGGTCGACCGTGATGTGCATCCGGTCGTCGAGCTCCGGGTCCTCCTCGGCCTCGACGGTCACCTCGAGGGCGCGTATGCCGGTGATGCGGCGGCCGCCGTCGATCCGGATGTTCTCCGGCCCGACATCGCGCGGCGCCTTGCCGAGGAAGGTGACGGTGAGGGTACGGCCGTCGTCGGCGACCTCCACCCCGTCGACCCCGTTGAGGCTGGCCGCGCGGACATCGGCCCTGCGCCGCTCGGTGCGGCATTCCGTGCTCATGCCCCCGCCCTTTCACTCGCCCCGCCGCGCCAGCGGCTGATGTCCCTGTCGCCCGTGCGGCCCAGAGGCGCGAGCATCGTGCCCGTCTGCGGCCCGGCGGCCGCACGCGCGTCGCTCATCGGATTCCCCTGCCTTCGAACACTTCGCTGCGGCGCTCTCCGGTGCGGCGTACGACGTACGCCAGGTGGACCCGCACCACGTTCTCCTCGCTGACGACGTCGAGGGATTCGACATCGATCACATCCCCCAGCCAGCGCTGGAGCGCTGCCTGCACCGAAAGTTCCAGCGTGGCGGCCAGCTCCGGGCTGTTCGGCGCGAACACCAGGTCCAGCAACCCGCACCCGAAGTCCGGCCGCATCACGCGCTCGCCGGGGCTGGTGAACAGCAGCTGCTCGATCATGTCCCGCACGTGGTCGTCGTACGGGGCCCGCGCGGTACGTCCCTGGCCGTCGATCCGGTACGGGAACGCGATGTCGATCCGTGCCGGACGCGGGTCGTGCTCCGTGAGCTCCACCATCCGCTCCGTGCTGTCTGTGGCTGTCATTGCCCCACCGCCCGCTGCTGGATGACGGACACCGTGGACGATCCCTGCGGCGCCTGCTCGGAGTTGTGGCAGATCCCGGTCGAGGACCGCAGCAGCGCGGGCGCACCGTTGATACGGATACGGGCGGAGACGCCCGCGGCCCAGCGCACGGTGGTGCACGGCTGTGGCGTGCCGCCGACGTTGTAGGTGCACCCCGTGACGGTGTAGAGGTCGGCCGTACTGGCGACCGGCCGGCCCTCCACCAGGACCCGCGACTGGGCGGGCAGGGCGGTGGCCTGCGCCCCGTGCGGGCATGTCACGGTCGCACCGACGTGCAACAGGTTTCCGGACAAGAAGCGACCCTCCCCCTCAGGTCACGCTGAAAGCGTCATTGTTGATCTTCACGGTGTCGCCGACGAGCGAAATCACCGCGCCCCGGCCGTTGTTGATGTGCACCCCCGTCTTGTCGACCTTGATGTACGCGCCGGACGGGTGGTGCAGGGTGATGCCCTCGTTCTCGCCGTCCTCGTCGCAGAGCAGCACCAGGCGTTCGCCGGGGCTCTGGACGACCACGTTGCTGTTGCCGGGTGTCTGCGTGGCCGCGGCGGCCGGCACCTCCTGAGCCGTGCCGTACCAGGCCCCGGACCAGATCGGGTAGCTGAGGTCCCCCTGCTCGAACTCGACCCACACGCCGGCGCCCTTGGGCGGGATGACGTACTGGCCCATCTTGGGTCCGGCCATCGGGAAGCACGGCATCGCCCACGAGGACGGCGTGTCCCCCAGCGCGTCGGGGACCTGGGCACGGATCCGGCCGATGCCCATGGGATCGCGGTTGTCGACCACGGTGCCCCGGAACTTGCCGAGGTAGCGGCCCTTGTCAGCGGTCATGCGGTGGCTCCAGCAGTTGCGTTCACGGTCGCGGTCAGGGGACGACGGTCGAGTGGAGAGCGATCAGTCCCTCGCGGGCCAGGGTGAAGTTCTGGGTGAAGGAGCCCCGCCCGAGGTCGTGGGTGACGCTCTTGACGTAGTAGAGGCCGTCGTAGGTGATCCCGGCCCCGCGCACCCCGACGAGCTCCCGGGGCCGCAGCACATACCCGTACCGTGCGACGTCCAGCTGCCCCGAGCCGGAGACCGCGTCGGCCGACTCCATGGCCTTGGCCAGCACCTCGGCCCGGGACTCCGGGCCTTCCTTCTTCGCCGTACCGCCGAGGACCTTCTTCTTCAGTGCGGGCGCGGGTTTGCGGGCCAGTGGCGGCCGGAAGGTGCTCACCTCGGGTACGTCCAGCACTTCGGAGACGCGGGTGGCCTGGAACTGCACCCGGGCTTCCGGCTGTTCACGGGCGGTGCCGTCGAAGGCGAAGGTCATCTGGTCGACGTTGGTGAGCGCGTCCATGTTGACGTTGAGCGCGTGCTGCGGCTTGCCGAGGCGGACTTCGGGGCCCCAGTACGCGCGGCTGCGCCCGGGGGCCGGCCCGGGGTCGAGGTAGAAGACAAAGCCGTTCGCCTTCGCCAGCTCGGTGACGTAGGAGAGGTCGGTGCCGCTCTGGAAGTCGATGCGCTTTTCCGGCATCGGGGTCTGGGGCACCAGCTCCGGGATCACCAGCGGGCTGATCCCGTACTCCGCGTACCGGTCGATGATCTGGTGCACGCGCTGGGCGGGGCCGAGCCCGGGATACGGGACACCGGCGCGCTCGACCAGGTCCATCAGTACCGTCAAGTCCTCGCCGGTGACGGTGAGGGTCGACTGGCCGGGCTGGTTGCTGACCCCGGCCTCCTGCCGGATGATCACGCCGTCCATGAGGACGGTGGGGGTGCCCTGGACGGTGACGGTGAGGATCACACGCGTCTCGGGGTCGAAGTACCCGTCGCGGAGCAGCTGGGTGTTGATCAGCCCGTTCTTGGCCAGGTCGAACGCCAGCTGGAACCCGCTCCGTTCCCCGGCGGTCATGGTGACCTGCACGGACAGCAGCGCGTCGGTCACCTCTTGGGGGACGGGGCGCGCCAGCTTCCGCCCCATGAGCAGGGTGAGATGGACGGGCCCGCGCCCGATGCGCGTGTCAGCCATGCGGTCCCCCAGGGAAACCGCCCAGGGCGGGAACCTCGATCCGGGTGCCGGGTTCGCTGGTCAGCTCCTGCGGATCGAGTACGGCATTGGCGTCCGCTATCTGCCACCACTGCTCGGGGCTGCCGAGGTATCGCCGGCCGAGCAGATCGGGGCGCTCGCCGTTGCTGACGGTGTGCACGATGTGCTCGCCGGTGTCCGCGGGCCGGGGCAGCAGGCGGCGCCTGGTGTAGCGGATTTCTGTGCCGTCGGGTGCGGTGTGCACGGCGACGCCGACATCGTGATAGCGGCTGGAGCGCGGGTAGTTCGACGCGGCGGGTATCGCGTCCAGCGCGCTGGGGGTCGGCTCCTGCAGGGGGTTCATGGCTGTCAGATCCCTCCCAGCCTCATGTTGCTTCCGGCCAGCCCGAGCGCTCCGGGCCGCCCGCCCACGGCGGCTCCGGCGAGCCGCTCCTTCTGCGCGAGGTGCGCGAGGTAGAGCTCGGAGCCGTAGTGGCCGGTCGGCAGATCGCTGACGGACAGGACGCGGAACGTGATGTTCAGTGAGGCCCGAATCGGGTTGAGGTTGACGTCGAACGCCTCTTCGTTGATGGAGAACTCGGTGAGGCGCACGGGCATGACCCGCTTGCTCCCCCAGGTGAAGAGGGTGAGCGGGGCCTCGATGGGCGTGATCTCGAGCGTCCCGCGGGCGGCCAGCGCCTCGGCCGCGCGCAGCTGACGGGTCGTGGGATGCACGAGCATCTCCAGCGTCGCCAGCTGGGGGTGGATGCCGTCGGGCGCCGCGATCTCGAGCTGATCGGTTGCGTCGATGTCCGCGGTGAACTTCCACGTCTCCGCGGCCGGCCCCTTCAGCCGCAGCGCCTCGGTGCGGTCCCCGGCGCCGTCCGCTCCCGCAGCCTGGGGGGCGAGCGTGCGCTCGAGGGTGTCGGGGTTGAACTGCAGCACGATGACGCGCTGGGGGGTGCCGCGCTCGGGGTCGACGATGACGAGGCCGGAGCGGATGGGTTTGGGTATGTCGGCGTAGCGGGTCACGGGCCGTCCCGCCCTTCGGTGAAGTGATCAAGGATGATCTGGGCTTCTCGGCGCAGAGAGTCGTCCGGGTCTCGCCGGGAGATCTCCGTGAGCATTTCCTGGAACTCCTCCCACCTGGAATAGGAAGTTGCCCAAATGCCCGAGCTGCGAATGCTGGGATCACTGCTCTGCATGGCCTTCTTAATGCGTTTGAAGAACTTCTTGTCGAAGTCCCTCGGCGCCCCCATGCCCGCCCGCAGCACTGCGCGGGACACTTCCTCCGGCTCTTTTGCCTTGTCTACGGCAGAGAGCAGCTCCTTGAGCGTCCACGGATGCAAGTTCTGCTCGATCGATTTTTCGATGCGCTGCACATCCTCAGCAGGCTTGCCGGTGACCGCGAGAACGGAACACTGCGAACGGCTGTCTACTGCATACTGCAGGACAATCGCAGGCGTTACTCGCCACATGACATTACGAGTGATGCCGAGACGAATATCCGACGACTCGTCCCTCAGTAATTCCAGATTGCCACCCGCAGCGAACTGCATGACCTCTTCCTCGCTGCCCCAGCCCTTGAGGACCAGGCGGCGAGACGTGTACGACGCAAGACGCTCTGACATCGCGCCGCTCCTTACCTGTTTCCTTGGTCGAGGCCATAGACCTTGAATAGCCACTCGTGGTCACCGAAGAGCTCGTCGATGCCCTCCAAAAGGTCCTCGACAGCCCGCTTCTTATGCTGTTCGTTGGTAACGACACCCTCGGCCAGGAGTAGGTCAACGATCGTGTCACGCATTTTCTGAAGTTCACCCGCGGACGTACCACCCTTTTTCTTCTGGGCGTTGATTTCTGCTGAGGTGATCTCGCTCTTCTGCACGTCGTATACCTTGCGCCCTCGTGCATCACGCTGGGGTTGACCGTCCTCACCGACCACGACCTGGGGCCTCCTGGCCTGCCATGCTCGATTCAGCATCTCGCTGTCGTTGGCCCGCGCAAACCTCTTCTGCGCAGTTGCCAGCTCGTTCCATACTTGCTCGGGAGAAACCTGTTGCCCCTTCTCGCTACGGGAATTTCCTTTGAGTGCTTCCGTCAGCTTCTTGAGGCGCCTGCCAGTGCTTGTCAGAAACCCGCGAATCGGCGCCGTCAGGCGATTCGCCCCGGTCTGTGTCAGAACGCCTCTCCGAAGCATATCGTCCGGCGAACGCTTGCCCTGCTCGACGAGACGCAACTCAGCGGGTCCGACGGCAAGCATGAGCGGTACGCGCAGTCCCTCGGCCAATGACCTGACGAGCGCTACCTGAGCCGGCAGCTGGCGGCCGTTACCGAACTTACTGATGTCGTCCTCGTTCTTGAGAATCTGCAGCCCGTGAGTACCGAGAGTGTTCCCCAGCCTCTGGTTTTCAGCTTCTTGGGCCATCGCAGCGTAGGGGCCGATACCGGTGGTCAGATCGACTTCGTCCGGGTGTGGTGCGACATTGATTTCACCGGAGAGATCGGAGTTCGGCCCCTTTGTGCGGGAGAAGTGAAGGGACTGATTCTCCCCGACAGTGTAGTTCGTTACGGTTCCCTTCTCGCTGCTCTTGAAACCCTTGTCGCCCTTCATTTGCTGGTAGGTGGCCAGCAAATTGTTTCCGCCTTGCGCCTTTGCCAGAGCCTGCTGGATGTAGGCCATGACACGCTGTTCCAGATCCTCTTCACGCAGTTCGCGCGCGTTGTCCACCGCGGGGAGTCGGGGATTCAGCGCGGCTTCGACGCTGAAGGATGTTCCGCTGCCACGTGAAAGCTGGGTGAGCCGATACCAGACCCGCATCGCGGCCAGAGTGGCGCGGAAGGCCCCGTCCCTGGTCCCACGGTTGAGGAGCGAGGTCAGCCGAGGCTTGATCCGGGCGATGATCTTGCGGAGCCGGGCCTCCTTGGACTCCTTGGAGTTCTCCTTCCTGCGGCGGTCGTCGCGCTGCTGCTTCCGCTGGTCCTTGCGGAGCTTCCGGCGGTCGCGCAGCCAGTCGCGCTTGCGTTTGAACGCGTCGCGCAGCCGCTTCGCGCTCCGGGACAGCGCCTTGCCGACCTTGCTGTTGCGCAGCTTCTTGCCCAGCGCACGGCCGGCGTTGCGGACCTTCCGCAAGGCAGACTTGACCGACTTCTTGGCCTTCTTCAGGGCGCGGCCGAGCGGCGACTTCGGCTTGCGCGGCTTCGTGCGCTTGGGAGCCTCGGTCTCCTTCTTCTTCGGCTTCTCAGGCGTCCTGTCAGAGGTCTTGTTCCGCTTGGCGTCCGGAGTCCTGTCACCACCCGGCTTCCGGGTGTCCGGATGCTCCTGCCTACGCCCCGGCGCCGCTTTCCGCCGCTCCTCGCGGTCCCTGTCCCGCTCGTGCCGCAGGTCCTTCTCGCGGTCCGGCCTGCGGCTCGACGGGCGGTCGTTGCGGTGGTCCGGGCCCCGGCCCGTCGGGCGGCGCGCGCCTGGGTTGCGGTCGGTCGGGGCCGAGCGGCGGCCAGGGACCCGCGGTCCCTTCTGGACCGACGGCCCCTCGGGCCTGCGCAGCGCCTGCGCGGCCTTCCGCACCGCGCCCCGCGCCCGGTTGACCGCCCCGCCGGCTGCCTTCCGCGCGCCTTTGCCCGTCTTCTTCAGGCCCTTGGCGATCTTCTGGGCCATGGCCTTCAGCCGGTTGCCGACTCCCTTCGCCGCGCCCTTCATGCGCTGCAGCAGGAAGTTGGTGATGAAGTCCAGCAGCGCGACGACACCAGCCGCGACCGCCTCCGCGAAGAGGCACGCGGCCGGGCCGGCCTTCACCGCCTTCAGGTAGGCCCAGAACTTCCCGAAGGCCGCGATGATCTTGCTGATGGTGTCCCAGGCCGCCATCAGGCCCTGGATGATCGTCAGGATCGCGCCCGCTGCCGGCACCAGCATCGAGACGACCTTCTCGATCACAATCGAGGCGATCATCATCGGCAGGGAGGCCACGAGCGCATCCCACGCCATCTTCCCGATCTGCTTGATCGAGATACAGCCCTTCACCAGGACGTTGATGATGGTCTTGCCGAGGCCGAGGATCCCCTCGACCTTCTCGTCGAACCACCGCTTGACGCCCGTCTTGATGGCGCCCCACAAGTGGTCCTGGATGCCGGCCTTGGCCGAGCTGCCCAGCTTGCTCAGCCAGCCGCCCGGGTCCGGGGCGATGTCCGCGACCAGGGCCGCGAACTTGCCCAGCGCGGCGATGGCCTGCTGCGCGAACTTGATCGCGCCGACGATCGCCTTCCGGTAGATCTCGATGGCGCCCTTGATCCCGGCTTCCAGGACGTCAAGCAGCTTGTTGAGTCCGGCCGCCAGAAGGTCGAGGAGCTTGTTGACGGCTTGCTTGAGCTTGTCGGCCCACTCGTTGACCTTGGCGATCGCCTTGTCACGCAGTTCCTCGATCTTCTTGCGGAACTTGTCGCGCAGCTCCGGGAAGGCTGCCAGCAGTACGTCGCCGATCGCGATGAGCGCGGTCGCGACCGCCTTGATCATCTGGATGGCGAAGTCGCGTACGAGGTCGATCGCCTCGTTGACGAACTTCTTGAAGCCCTCGATCAGACCGTTGATGGCCTTGCGTGCCTGATCGAAGATCCAGGTGACGGCGCTGATGAGCGCGTCGAAGAAGTCACCGACCTTGTCGGCGACCCAGCCGAGGAAGCCCCCGCCCTCGTCCTTCTTCTCCTCCTTCTTGTTCTCGGCGTCCTTCTCGGCCTTCTCCCGCTCCTTGACGATCTGATCGTTGTCCTTGTCCTTCCTGTCCTTGACCTCCTTGTCCTTGTCCTCGCGCTTTTTGGTGATGTCCTGGTTCTTGTCGCGGTGCTCCTTCTCGGAGTCCTTGTCCGCGTCCTCGAGCTTCTTGTCCTGCTCCTCGCGCCAGCTCTGGCGCTCCGCCTTGGCCTGCTCGGCGGCCTGGCCGCGTTCGCCCGTCTGTGCCTCGGCGTTCTTCGCAACCTCCCGGTCGATCTCCTGCTGCTTTTCCCGCTTCTGCTGCTGCTCGTTCTGCTGTTGTTCCTTCTCCTTGGTGGCGATCTCGCCGCGGGCGTCGCCCGCGGCGGCCTTCACCTCCGAGCCGCGCTCCTGCTTGGCGACGACCGCAACGCCCTGGTCGGCGCGCGGCCCGGCTGACGCGGCCTGGCCGCCACCGCCACCACCGCCGCCCTGGACATCGCCCCGCAGCTGCTCCTGTGGGACATCCGGGAAGATCTGGTCCTCGCCCATGGGCTTGGCCGCGTCCTGGCGGCCCGTGTCCTGGATCTGGGACTGCTTTTCCTTGAGCTTCTCGGCCTGCTTGTCCGTACGCTTCGGGTCGCTCTCGCCCTCGAGCTTGATGGGCGGCGCGGGGCCGACCGTCTTGTACAGCTCCGGGTCGGTCGTGGGTACCTGATCGGCCGCGGCTTCGATGTTCTTGGCACTCTCGGCGCTGACCTTGCCATCCGTGCCGTTCGCCACGTGCGGCTTCGCGACCTCCTCGGACGGCTTCCTGCCGTCCGCCTTGTCGCCGCCCTTGGCCTGCTGCTTCTCGCCCTGCCCCGCTGGCTGGACCTCCTCGACCTTTCCCGTCACCGGGTCGGCCGGGGGTGCGGCCTCCGGAGGAGCGGACTGGGTCTGCGGTGCGCCGGACGGGCGTTCGCGGGTGGGCGGGTTCGCGGCGAGTTCCTGCCGCTCCTCGTTCGTCTTCTGCTCAGCGGCCGCGTCCACGCCGGGGAGTGCGGCCTGCGCCTGATCCGGGGGCAGCTGACTGACCGTGTCCAGCGCCGCCTTCGGATCCTGCCCTGATACGTCCGGCGGCTCCGGCTGCTTCTCCTGCTTCTCCTGGCCGCCGCCACCGCCGCCGCAGCCGCTCTTGCCTTCGCCGTCCTGCTCGCCCGTCGTGGGCTGCGGGGCTCCCGCGCAAGCTCCGCCGTCCTTCTCCAGCGATGCCTCGGGCTGGGTCTTCGTGCCCTCCGGGGCGGCCAGGTTCCCCGGGGTCTCGGCCTGCTCGGCGGCCGGGCTGACCGCCGTCCGCATCGACTTGGGGGCGGCACCGGGGCCTGCGGCGGTCGTCGGTCCGGCGGGCCTTTCCGTATCGCCGACAGGACCGGCGGGCGCGGCACCCGCGCCCTGCGGATTGGGGGCCTGGGCCCCTGGCCCGCCCTCGGCGGCCGTGCCCTTGGCCGGCTCTGCGGCACGCCGTACCGCAGGGGAGGGTTTACGGTCCGCGGTCGGCGTCGGCTCGGTCCGGGCACCGGCAGGCCTACGGGCGGCAGTGAGGGCGGTCGCAGAGGATACGGGGCCTGCGGAGGCCGTCGAGGCGGCGCCGGCCGGCCTGCCGACCGCAGCAGCGGCAGCCGCGCCACCGGACTTGGCGTCCCGGCGCTCCTCCTGCTCCTTCCGCTCCCTGTGGTCCTTCTCCTCGGCCGCCGCGTCCTTGGCCTCCGGCTTCTCCTCCTCGCCCTTGCCGTCCTCGTCCTTCTCTTCCTGGTCGTCCTTGTCCCTGGACGCGGCCTTGGCGCCGTCCTCTTCCGCGTCCTGCTGCTCGCCGGGGTCCTTGTTCTCCTCGGCTTCGGGCTCCGCGGCCTCGCGCTCGGTGGTCTCCGGGTCGGGGCCGACCTCCTGGTCCGTGGCCTTCTCGGGCTGCAAGTCCCTGTCGCCGCGGTCCCCGGCGTCGGCGGCCGGGCCACCCTCGGGCTGCGGGGCTTCGCCCTCGACCGGGCCCCGTTCGGCGCCGGGCGCCTTGGCCTCGGACTCCGGCTCCTCCTCGGCCTCCGCGTCGTCCTCTTCCTCCTCGCGCGCCTGCTCGACCTGCTCGGCCTTGGTGGGCGGCGGCGTGGCGGAGAAGCTCGGCGCCTCCGGGGCGGAGGCGGAGCCACTGGAGTCAAAGGAGATCTGGTCGGCGGTCGGTACGGACGACACATCCAGGTCGGCGTCCGGGATGAAGTCCTCGGGCTTCAGCTCGATATCGCCCTTGCCGCCGCCCGACTTCTTGTCGTCGGCCGCGCCGCCTTCGATGTCCCTGTCGGACCCGGCCTCCAGCCCGATCGGCTGCTCTTCCTCGCGCGGGTCGCCTTCGTCCTCGTCCTTCTCGTTGAGGCCGTGCTGACTGAGCGAACTGTCCCGGCCTTCCGCCTGCTCGTCGACCTTGTCCGGACGCACCTTGCCCGGCTGGCCGTTGGCCTTGGGGTCGGGCTCTTCCCGCTTGGAGCCCTTGGCGGGTCCCTGCTCGTCCTCCCTGCGCTTGCGCTTGTCGGAGCCGGGGTCGTCGGACTCCTTCTCCTTCTGGCTCTTCTCCTTGTCCTGCTCTTTCTGCCGCTTTTCGTCCTCGGCCTGCTGCTGTTCCTTCTCCTGATCGGCCTGCTTGGCCTCCTCCTGTTCCTTCTCCTGCTGCTCTTTCTTGGCCTGCCCGGCGTCCTTGGCCTTGTCGGCGTCCTCGGCCCGCTCGTCCTGCTGCTGCTTCTCCCCGGCCGCTGCCTTCTTCTCGGCCTGCGTGTCCCGCTGTTGCTGCTGCGCCCGCTGAGCCTGGCCCTGCTGCGTGCCCGGGCCGGCGCCCCGCGCGGGCGCCGGCCCACCCACGCCCGGACTCTGCTCGGCGCCGCCCGCGCTGTCGCCGCGCTCACGCTGCTCCTCGCGGGCGTCCCTGTCCGTGGATTCCTTCTGCTTCTCGCCGTCCTCGGCCGCCGTCTGCCGGCGCTCGTCCTCGGCCTCGTCCTGCTCGACGGTGTCGGCGAGCGGCGGCAGCGCCACCATGGGCTGCAGCCCGGGAATGCCGGCCTCGGCCTCCTCGACCATCTCCAGCAGCCGCTCGTGATCCGGCGTGGGAAGCCGCCTCTCCAGCCGGCCCAGAACCGAATCCTGCACATCCGGCGAGAACCGGGCCAGTTGGAGCCGCACCCGGCCCGAGGCATCGGTCGGGTCGCCGCGCAGCGAGCGCAGAATGTTGTTCGAGAGCCGGTCGACGAGCGTCGCCGGGTCGAGCTTCTCCGTACGGGCTCGGTTCGCGTCCACCGTCGCGTAACGGAGCCATCCGGGCGTGGCCTGGCCCTGCTTCACCTCCGCCGCGGGCTCGGCCTCTTCCCGTACGAGATCCTGCGCGGCGGACTCCGCCTCGCGTTCGATCGCCTGCTGGGGCAGGCTGACCGCACCCAGGTCGCGGCCCGCTCGCAACGCGCCCAGGCCGTCCGGGTTCTGGACGGTGTGCAGCAGCTCATGGGCGAGCAGCCGGTTCCCCTCGGCCGTGCCCGGGCGGTACATCCCCTCGCGGAAGAAGATGTCCTGACCGACCGCGAGCGCGTCGGCGCCCATCATCTCCGTGAGCGCGCTCGCGTCCCGGTCCGTGTGCAGCCGCACCCGGCTGAAGTCGTGGCCGAGCCGCTCCTCCAGCTCGCGCCGCACGCTCAGATCCAGCGGCTGCCCCGCGCCGCTGACGATCTCCTTCGGCTCGGGCGTACGGACTGTGGCCGCGCGCTCCTTGCGCTTGCGCCGCTTCGACGCCTCCGCCGAGCGGGAGTCCTGGGCCGCGGCCTGGTTCGCGCTCATCGCCGCCTCCGTCCCGAAGCCGGCGACGGGGGCTCACCACGTCCGGACAGCCCGGCATGCACCGCGCGCGCCAGAGCCTCGCCGAGGCGTCCCGGCGAGGTGCCGGCGGGCAGCGGCGGCAGCCCGGACAGCGCCTCCAGCGCCCGGTCGGCGCCGTCCGCCGCCAGCGGTACGCCGCGCTCCCGTACCAGCCGGGCCAGCTCCGCCTGGAAGGCGGCCGAGACCCGCTCCGGATCGACCCGGTCGAATCCCGCCAGGGCCAGCTCGCCGATCTCCACCCGTATGGTGCGATGGGGGTACGCCCCCTGGCTGCGCCGGGGGGACCCCCACCCAGCGGTAGCTGGGGGAAGAGCCTCGTTCAGACCCATCCGTGGACCTCCGAGGGCGTCAAGGAGCGTTCCAGCTTCAGGTACTCGGTACGGGCCGCGGCGAGCATGTGCCTCATCTGCAGCTGCTCGCCCTCCTCCGCCGCGAGGAAGGCACCGGACAGCGCGATATTGCGGATGGAGCCGCCGGCCACGGTCAGCTGGGCCAGCCGTTCCGGGTCGATGTCCTTCATCGGCGCCTGCGCGGGCAGCACCCGCCGCCAGATCTCGGCGCGCTCCGGCACCCCGGGGAAGGGAAAGTCGACGACGAAGCGGATACGCCGCATAAAGGCCGGGTCGAGGGCCTTCTTCATGTTCGTGGTGAGGATGGCCAGGCCCCGGTACGCCTCCATCCGCATCAGCAGATAGCTGACCTCGAGGTTGGCGTACCGGTCGTGGCTGTCCTTGACCTCACTGCGCTTGCCGAAGAGGGCATCAGCCTCGTCGAACAGCAACAGGGCGCCGCCGCGTTCGGCGGCGTCGAAGACCTTGCGCAGGTTCTTCTCGGTCTCGCCGATGTACTTGCTGACGACCTGTGAGAGATCGATGATGAACAGGTCCAGGCCCAGTTCCCTGGCCATTACTTCGGCGGCGAGCGTCTTGCCCGTCCCGGAGCCGCCCGCGAAGAGGGCGGTCACACCAAGGCCCTTGCGCAGGACCTGCTCGAAGCCCCACTCCTGGTAGACCGTCCCCCGCTGCCGTACGTGCGCGACGATCTCGCGCAGGATCCGCAACTGCCGTCCGGGTAGCACCAGATCGCTCCAGCCCGCACCGGGTTCGATACGGCGGCCGAGTTCGTCCAGACCGATCCGGGCCTCTGTCAGGCCCGCCCGCCACGCAAGCTCGGCGGCGTCCAGCCCTCCCCCGGCCTCCGGCCGGGAGGTGCCCCCATCCTCGAGCAGGTCCCGGCGTACGGTCGCGGCGGCCGACCGGATGACGTGCGGCGGCAGCGAGAACTGCGCGACCAGCTCACGCAGATGCTCCTCCGCCACCTCCGGTACGTCCGCGAACGCCTCGGCCCACAGCCCCAGCTGTTCGTCAGAGTCGAGCGAGGGGACGGTGACGCGCTCCCCACGGGCCTGGCCGGTCGGCCGCGGGTCCTGGCTGGAGACAACAAGCGGAACGGCGGCGGTCACGATGAACGCCTCGGTGGCAGCGGCCTGTTCCCGGTCCAGCTCGCCGACCTCAAGGAGAAGGGCCGCGGGCAGCAGGATGGCCTCGCGCTGCCAGAGCCGGGCGAGGCGGTCGCGCTCGGCGGGGTCGGTGGGCAGGTCGTCGGCGGCCATCGCGTACAGGCCGAGGCCCGAGCGCCGGGCGGCCGCCGCGGCGATGTCGGCACGGGTGCGCTGGTCGCCGCCGACGAGCTCGGCGCGGAGCGGGGCGTCTGCCCCGGAGCCGGCCCAGCCTGCGGCGACGCGGCCGGCGGCGAGGTCGTAGGAGGCGGGGAGGCTGTCGGGCACGGGACTGCGGCGCAGTAGGCCGTGCAGGCGGCTGTCGAGGTACGGCGAGCCGACCAGGAAGTGGAGTATGCGCTCGTCGATACGGAGCCGGGAGGTGGTCAGCCGCATCTCATCGTCGAGTTCGACGAGCCGCCAGCGGCGCAGCGGTGCGACGGGCGTCAGCGCGCTCCAGTGCGGGTCGCCGAGGGCAGCGAGCGCGAGGGCGAAGGTGGGGTGGGTGCGGGAGGGGTCGCCGCTGGCGGCGGCGCAGCGGCTGGCGGTGGTCGGGTCCAGCTCCGCGGCCGCGGTCAGCAGCAGGATCTCGCGCTCGAAGGAGCTCAGGCCGAAACAGGCGCCGAGCGCGTCCAGGGTGGTGGGGCCGGCGGGCAGTTCGGCGGTTGCTCCGGATCGGTCAGAGTGCGCGGGAAGTTGAGAGCCCTCGGTACGGACCTGCGCACGCACGTCGACACCGGCGCCGGTACGGGCGCGGGCACCGGCGTCGTCACCCGAGCCGGTACGACCCTCGGCGCGGGAGTCGGCGGCCGTACCGGGCACCCCGTTGCCGCTGCGCCCGGCGTGCGCGTCGAGGCGCGCCAGGACAGCCCGTACCGCTGCCGCCAGCGCCTGGCCGTCCGCCGCCGCTCGCCCGCCCGGTGTGCCCATGTCCTTGCCTCCCCCCGAATTCCGCACCCTGTCTCAGCTCTTCTCGCTCGCCCCGCCGTCCGACGCCTCGGCTGAGCCGGTCCGGCCACCGCGTTGCGCCGTCCCGGAGGCCTTGCGCCGACGGGCGGGGGTCGCGGCGGTCTTCTTCGCGGCCGCGCCCTCCCCGGACGTCGAGAGCCCGGTCTCTTCCGCCTCGCGCATGCCGGTGGCCGATCTCCGCTGCCTGCCCGGCTTTTCGGCCGCCGTGCCGGAAGCCCGGCGTGCGCCCTTACCGCCCGCGTCCTCCTCGGCGGCGACAGGGGTAGTTGTCTTCGCCGCAGGCCTCGAGCCGCCGGATCCGTTGCCGCCCGCCCCTGCCGTCGGCGCCGTCGGCACGGCGGCCGCCACCGAGGGCAGCACGTCCACGTGCACCCGCTCCACCGGCTTCCCCTCCACCGGCGTTGCCCGGCCCTCCACCAGGACCAATGACGCCTGGTAGCAGACCGACACCACATACGGCGTCTGGTTGAGCATCCCCCACAGCTTGGAGGTCTCGTCAACGTCCATCTGCGTCGGTGTGAAGCGCACCTTCTGCGGTGAGAGCGCCAGATCCGAACCCGCCAGGTACGGGAACTGCGCCGCCTCCTCGATCAACTCCCGGGACAGAATCGGCGTCTCGTGCAGCGTCCGCACCACACAGCCGAGCAACCGCTGCCCGACGAGCTCGGTCTCATCGCCGTAGGCGCTGATCAAGTAGTGCAGGTCGAGTGCGGCGGTCGGGCGCTTGATCAGCGTGCCGTCCGAGGCCCGGGTCGGCAGGTCGTTGCCGCGCAGGGACGCGTTCGGGGTGACCTGGTACAGGAAGACCGTGATGGTCGGCTCGGTGGGCGGCTCGGTATGCGGCTTGCGGGTCTCGACGGACACCGCCATATCGATCTCGGGCCGCAGGCCGTTCACCAGCTGCAGCGCCAGCGCCTGGGTGACCGTCGCGATGGCGAGGGCGTTGCTCATGAGCGCGTCTCCTCTCGCGACAGAAATGCGTCCAGGGCGAGGGCGGGGGCGCGCCGGCCCGGCTGCCGGGCGGGCGCTGTGGCACTACGGGAGTCCCGGGGAGCCGCCGCGCTGACTTCGAGCCGTCCGATCTGCACATGGACGACGCGCTCCGCGGGCTGCTGCCGCCGTCCGATGCCGGACTTGGCGGCGTTGCGGGCCGCGGCGGCGTCGACGGCGCGCGGACGAACCGCCGCGGCGAAGGCGGGGGCAACTCCGGTACGGGCAGGGCGGACAACGGCCGCGGCCGGCCGGGGAGTCGCGGCTACGGGCGGCGAGTCGGACGGGCGCTCCGAACGCCCAGCGCTGCTGTCTGACAGACCGTCACGCGGCTCAGGCGTCACCTGCGCGGCGGCCCGCAGCAGCGGGGCCGCCGGCCGCGGGCCGATGGGGGCGGGTGCGGGCCGGGCCGGCTCGTCCCGCGGGACCGTCGGCTGAGCGGGGGCTCGTACGACGGTGTGGCGGTCGGTTACGACCTCCCGCTCATGCCGTACCACCGCCCGTACGGCCGCGCTCGGCCGGCCCGGCTGCGGCGCTGGCTCGTCCAGGAGCGGGGGCTCGGCCCGCACGGCCTCGATCCGCTCAAAGGGGCCGGGCAGGCGCGGGCGTACCCGTACCGTGCCGTCGGCGGACGGCGCGCCGGTCTCCGGCACGCTCCGCGCCAGCAGGCGGTCGAAGAAGTCAGGCATCTGCGCACAGCTCCAGGTAGTAGCGGCGCCGCAGCGGGCTGAGCGCCAGAATCTCCGGCTCGCTCCAGCCGTATGCGGTGGCCAGCAGGTGGACGTCGAGAAGGGTCGTGCGGGCCCAGGCGTCCAGCTCGGCCCACAGATAGGGGGCGATGTCCAGTTCGGCCTTGGTCTGCTGCCCGCACTCGGGGCAGGCGACGTTCAGCATCACATCGGCGTACGGGTCCGCTTCGGCCGCGGCCTCGGCGATCCGCTGTTGCAGCTCGGCGGGGAACTCATCGACGGCGGCCTCACCGAGATCGCCGTCAGTCCCCGCCTCGTCGCCGTCGCGCCGGGCGCGGAGTACGGACCGGGCGAGGAGTTCCCTCCTGGCCCGGTCCGCTCCCAGCCCCTCGACGGCGACGAGGTCACCGGTGGTCGGCAGCCGGAACTCGACGTACCAGCCGTCCGCTTCGACCGTCAGCGGCCCTTCCGAGAGCCGCTTCGCGCCGGTCACAGCCGCGGCGTCGAAGTCGAATTCCATCTCCTCGCCACACGCGCCGCACTCGACCTGCACGTTCATCCGGTCCCCGAAGAGGATCCGCCGCAGGCCGAACAGGTCCGCATCACGCTCGCCGACGGGCCTGGTCAGCAGCTCGTCGGTGCCCTCCCGCGGCCGGGCCACGGCGTGCAGCAGCAGTGCACGGGTCGTGTTCCCGGCTGTGAGCCCCGCCTCCCAGGTGGCGAGGAGATCCCCCGGCCGTATGGCGTGGGGGAGTTCGGCGGCCCCGTTGTGCTTCACGCGTGTGCCTCGGTTCGATGCTCAGATCTCAGGACTCATGTCTCGGATCTCGGACTTCGGATCTGGATCTCGGATCTGGATCTCGGATCTGGATCTCGGATTCGGATGTCAGGCCGCGCGTCTCAGGCCGGGTGCGTGAAGCTCGGCTCTTCGGGTTCGGGAACCTCGTAGTCCCGCTCCCAGCCTTCGCACTCGAGCTTGAGGCTCTGGATGGCCACCGCGTTGGCGTTGGCGTCCAGCTCGCCGAGGATCTGGTACTCGCTCGGCCAGGCCCGGTAGAGCTTGTGCGCCACCGCGACCTGCCCGGCTTCGTTGAGGACCTGTATCACCAGGTCCTTGCGGAAGTCGCGCAGCGAGACCTCGGAGCCGCGGCCGGCGCCGACCTGCCACACCTTGTTGGCCCAGCGGTCGAACTCCGGGTCGTGGGTGACGCCCCGCTCCAGAGTGACCGCCTCGAACTCGGTGCGGCCCGGCGACTTGTGCGGCGAGCTGGGGTCGCCGCCGTTGCGGTGCTTGACCACTTCGGTGGTGCGCTTGAGCGGGCTGACCTTGCTGATGCCCGCGACGATCCGCCCGTCCCAGACGACCAGGAACTTGAAGTTCTTGTACGGGTCGAAACGCTGCGCGTTAACGGTGAACTCAGCCATCAGAATCCTAAATCTCGAACTGGCCGGCCATCTGCTCGATCTTGACGATCACGAATTCCGCGGGCTTCACCGGCGCGAACCCGACCACGACGTTGACCACGCCGCGGTTGATGTCGTCCTGCGTGGTGGTGTCCTTGTCGCACTTGACGAAGTACGCCTCGCGCGCGTTGGTCCCCTGGAAGGCGCCCTGCCGGAACAGCGTGTGCAGGAACGACCCGATGTTGAGCCGCAGTTGCGACCACAGCCGCTCGTCATTGGGCTCGAACACCGCCCACTTGGTGCCCCGGTACAGACTCTCCTCGATCATCAACGCGAGGCGGCGGACCGGTACGTACTTCCACTGCGAGCTCAGGGCGTCGGCGCCGTCCAGGGTGCGGGCACCCCAGACCACCGGACCCACGACCGGGAACGTCCGCAGGGAGTTGACGCCCAGCGGGTTGAGCAGGCCGTTCTCCCGGTCGGTCATGGGTACGGTCAGGGCCCGTACGCCCGCCAGCCGGGTCTCGGTGCCGGCCGGCGCCTTCCACACGCCCCGTTCGGTGTCCGTACGGGCCATGACGCCGGCGACCGCACCGGAGGGCGGGAAGCTGCGCAGCCGCCCGGTGAGCGGGTCGGTCAGCTCCAGGTGCGGGAAGTAGAGCGCGGCGTAGCTGCTGCGCACCGTGTCGAAGGCGGACAGCCCGGCGCGGGCGGCATTGATGCCGGTCCACGACTGCGGTGCGTCGACGAGCAGGAACATCCGCTTGTCGCGGCAGAGCGCCTCGGCCGAGGAGATGACGGTGAGCTGGTCATCGATGTTGTCGTACGCGCAGACCTCGGGCAGGGCGAGGATGTTGACGTCCTCGACCTGGCGCAGGGCCTGGATGCCGCTCTTGCGGGCCTCGCTGCCGATGAGGTCGATCGGGCCGGGTGTGCCGCCGTCCTCGCCGCCTTCGAGGACGAAGACGGGCGGGTTGACGGAGGCCTCCAGGCCCAGGTTGTTGGCGGCTTCGCCGAGAAAGCGGACGGTGTCGTGCGGGTCGCTGGAGCCGGCCACGACCTGCAGGCGCCGGCCGAAGGCGGTGACCTGGGTGCCGGCGAAGGCCCGCTTGGCGGGAGCGTCGGGCAGGGCCCGCAGCTTGCGCTCCAGGAGGAGGGCGAGCTGGACGACGGTGGTCGGCGCGTCGCCGTCGGTGTCGGGCTCGTGGACCGTGAACGACCGCTCCACCTCGCCGATCTTGACCGTGAGCTCCTGGGTCAGGTCGGGGAGCGTGGCGCCGAACGGCTTGGACACCGTGCCGACCGGGTCGGGCCGGTCCTCGGCGAGGGCCTTGACCTGGGTCACGGAAGACGCGGGGTTGACGGCGGTCTCGACGAAACGGGGGTGGCCCTCCCGCATCGACAGGCCACTGTAGGTCTCGCGTACGCCACCGGCGGTGTCGAAGACGCTCAGGTTGAAGGTCTCGTCGGGGTCCTGGGTGTCGTAGTCGACGGTGACCCGCAGTCCGGCGCCCCAGGCTCCGGGCTCCTTGGCGGTCACCTCCAGTACGGGCGTCTCGTTACGGCTCTCCGTGGACGCCAGCGTCACGGCGGCCGACGTGCCGGTGCCCGCCGCCGCCACACGGACGACGACTGCGACGGAGCCCCCGTTCTGGAAGAACTGGTAGACGCCGTAGCTGACCGGGCTCTGTGCGGCGAGGCCGCCGAACCGGCGCTCGAAGTCCGCGAAGCTCGTCACCGTGACCGGCTGGTTCACCGGGCCCCGCCGGGTGTGCCCGACGAATGCCGTCACCGAAGTGGCGACCCCGGCCACGGTGCGAACGGTGCTGGAGAGCTCTTCGATGTAGACGCCGGGATGGGCCGGTGTTATCGCCATTCCTCCTCCATTCCATCAAGGCGCACCAGGAGGTATGGAGGGGGGCATGTGTTTCCACACATCGGTCCCATGCATGGCGCGTTGCCACCAGTTCCCCCGTCACAGTCCCTCGCGGCTCCGATACCGCGAGAGGCTCAAGCCAGAAACTTGAGACGCCTGGTGTCTCAGTGCAAGGTCGAGGCTGTCCGAGGCGGGCTGGGGGTGTCAACGCGATTCCGAAGTGTGGAGTTCCCGTAATTTCGTTGAATTCAGCGCTAGTTGACATGCCGACTCACCCCCCTCAGTGCCGCGAACAGCTGTCCATCAGGTCATTCCTCCGATGGACGGGGCACGTCCGGACAGCTGGTCACCAGCGCCGGACGCCCCCACAGAGAGCTATGCACCGACACGCCGACACGTAACCTCCACAAAGGGGAACGTGCCCTCATATGGGTGACCTGGGCATATCCAGCCACCTGGCCGAACATCGCCATACCCTCGCTTTCACGCCAGTACGGATCGGCTTTCAGACATGATCGAGCGACGAAATCAAGCGGGTTCGCGGCGGCCGGTGGCGTCAGCTGTTCTGCTGTAACGGCACTGTTGTAGCCGGAGAGGAGCCATGGGGGTGGGTGAGCTGTATCCGCCGATCGGGCCATACGAGACGGGGATGCTCGATGTCGGTGACGGCAATCTCGTGTACTGGGAGCTCTGCGGCAATCCGGAAGGCAAGCCCGCCGTCGTCGTTCACGGGGGCCCAGGATCAGGGTGCACCCCCGGCATGCGCCGGTACTTCGACCCGGATTGGTACCGCGTGATCCTGTTCGACCAGCGCGGCTGTGGCCGTAGCACTCCGCACGCCAGCGACCCCGCAGCGGACATGCGGCACAACACCACCAGGCATCTCATCGCCGACATGGAGCGGCTGCGGCAGCACTTGGGCATCGACCGCTGGCTGGCGTACGGCGGCTCATGGGGCTCCACGCTCATCCTCGCCTACGCCCAACAGCATCCTCACCGGGTGTCGGAAATCGTCATCTCCAGTGTCACCACCACTCGGCGTTCCGAGATCGACTGGCTGTACCGGGGTGCCGGCCGGTTCTTCCCCGAGCAGTGGGAACGTTTCCTCGCCGGCGTCCCGGGCACACCCCGCGACGGCGACATCGTCGGGGCCTACGCACGCCTGGTGGAACAACCCGATGCCGCCGTACGGGAGAAGGCCACGGCCGACTGGTGTGCCTGGGAGGACGCGGTCCTGTCCGGCGAGACGAAGGGCACCTCCCGCCCCTACGGCGACCGGCCCCCGTCCGCCCAACTCGCGCTGGTGCGCATCTGCTCCCACTACTTCTCCCACGGCGCGTGGCTGGAAGAGGGCGCGCTGCTGCGCAACGCCGACCGTCTGGCCGGCATCCCGGCTGTCCTGGTCCACGGCCGACTCGACCTGGCCGGGCCCCTCGACACAGCGTGGGAACTCGCCCGCACCTGGCCCGGCGCAGAGCTCATCGTCGTTGAAGACGCGGGCCATCTGGGCAGCGCCGCGACGCGTGCCCATGTGCTTGGGGCCCTCGACCGGTTCGCAGCCACCGATGAGGTGCCAAAAGAGCCGGTGGCATGTACAGGGCCGGCTGTACTCGTCTGCTGCGGTGACCACGGGGCCGACGCAGAGCCACTGCCTACCGACCTCAGCACGGACGGAGGCGATGAAAACCGACCCTAGGGCCGCGTCAGCCAGGGTTTGCCCGGTAGCGAGGTGACCTGGTGCGGTCAGCTGCAAGGCGCCCGATCGGCCTCGTAGTGGGCCTACTCGGTCGATCGGGCAACGCAGCAGATGGCCGTGCCAGGGCGGCGAGCCGGGCAAACCCTGGCTGACGCGGCGCTAGTTGCGACCGCTGGAGATCCGGGTCGGGAGGAACTCCGACCCGGATCTCACCAGAGGTCTTGCGCGCCTGCTTCGGCGTGGCTACTCGATGGTCGCCAGCGGGGCGGGGCCCGCGTCCGCTACGTCGCGCTTGTGCAGGAGCTTCGCCCCGTCCTCGCCGCTCAGCACCACGCTACGCACCGGGAAGGGGAAATCAATTCCCTCCTCGTAGTATCGCTGGTGCAGACGCTTGGTGAACTCGTGCTTGACCAGGTACTGGTCGCTGAACTCAGCGGCCCGGAGAACCACCGTGAAGTTCACGCCGGACTCGCCGAACGTATGGAAACGGACGGCGGGTTCGTGGTCGGGGACGCCGCCCGCGACCTCGGCCATCACCTTCTCGGCGACCTCGGTGGTCACCCGCTCGACGTGCTCGAGGTCGTTGGCGTACCCGACCCCCACCTGGACCAGCACCGACATCTGCTCTTCAGGCTGGTGGTAGTTGGTCGTGATCGTGCCGGCCAGCTCGGCGTTCGGAATGATCACGAGGTTGTTCGGCAGCTGGCGCACCACGGTGTTGCGCCAGTTGATGTCGACGACATAGCCCTCCTCGCCGCTGCTGAGCCGGATGTAGTCGCCGGGCTGCACCGTCCTCGACGCGAGGATGTGCACGCCCGCGAACAGGTTGGCCAGCGTGTCCTGCAGGGCCAGAGCCACGGCCAGACCGCCCACGCCCAGGGCGGTGAGCAGCGGAGCGATCGAGATGCCCAGGGTCTGCAGAAGGACCAGAACGCCTATCGCCAGCACCGCGATGCGCGTGATGTTGACGAAGATGGTCGCGGATCCGGCCACACCGGACCGGGACAGTGCGAGGGATTTCACCAGATCGGCGACCACGCGGGCCACCGTGAAGGTGGCGGCCAGGATGAGCACCGAGACCAGTACCTGGTTGACGGTGTGGTGCACCTTCGTGGTCAGCGGCAGCGCCGCGGCCGCCCCCGCCAGACCGGCGACCAGCGCCGCCCAGGGCGCCAGCATCCGCAACGCGTCGACGAGCGTGTCATCCCCGCTCCACCGCGTCCTGCGGGCCCGCTCGCCGAGCCACCGCAGCGCCATGCGCAACAGCAGCCCTGCCGCCACACCGGCGGCCACTGCGATGCCGGAAACGATCAAGTGGTGCAGTGTGACCTCCTGATTCACCGGCGACCTCCTGACTCGCGGGATAGCGCGCCGAACCCGCCCGTCCGGTGCGAGCGGCGGCCCGGCGCCTCCGGCCTCATGACGGCGGCGTTCGCCGACGGGAGCTGGACGTGCTGTGTCGTCACGTTGTCACCTGTTCGTTCGGGGAATCTGCAATCACGTCAGCGCACGTACGTGCGACTGCCGTGTTTAGCATCCTGCCGTATGGGGAACGCCGGTGGCCCCCCACCCCGACTCAGCGCACTCGCGCGCCTACTTGTCGCAGCCCCACAGCTCGGGCGCCCATAACTCCCGTACGTCCGGCCCCGCAGGCGGTCAGTCATGGGGGCGTCGGCTCCTCCAAGTTCAGGCTCCAGTCCTGGCCGACGAGGTCGACGCCGTAACTGTGGTGCGGCTTTTCGGCGACGAGTTCGAAGCCCGCGCGCGTGTAGATCTTGCGGGCGGCGGTGAGGACGTCGTTGGTCCAGAGCACCAGTTGGCGGTATCCCGCCTCGCGGGCGAAGCGTATGCAGGTACCGACGAGCTTGTCCCCGATCCCGTACCCGCGCGCCGCCGGGTCCACAAGGAGCAGCCGCAGCCGGGAGGTGTCGGGTTCCGCATCACGTACGCACATCACGGAACCGACCGGCCTGCCGTCCAGCTCGGCGATCCACACCCGCTCGCGCAGCGGGTCGTGGGCCTGGGCGTAGTCGGCGACGATACGGGCCACCAGGGCCTCGAAGTCGGCGTTCCAGCCGAACTCGCCCGCATACAGCGCGCCGTGGGCCTGCACGATCCAGCCCAGCTCCCCCGGCTCCGGCTCCCGCAGCCGCACGCCAGACCGGGTGGGCGGCGTGACGAGTGTGGAACGCACGGTCCGCAGGGCCTCGGTCAGATTCCGGATCTGGGCGCCGTTGCAGTGGCCGAGCAGATCGGCGATGGCGTCCCTCGACCGGGCGTCCAGTTCGGCGGCCGCGGCTCCGCCGGCCTCGGTGAGCTGGACCTGCTGGTGACGCGCATCACCGCTGTACCGCTCCCGGGTGACCAGCCCCTGCTCCTCGAAGCGGCCGAGCATCCGGCTCAGGTGCGCCGCCGCGAGCCCCAGATCCTCGCGCAGCCGCTGGACGTGCGTGAGGCCGCGGCGCGCAAGCTCGTACAGCACTCGGGCTTCGGTGAGGGAGTACGGGGTGCGCAGCCGTTCCGGATAGTCCAGCGCGCCGATGAGCCGGGTGTACACGCGATTGAACTCACGAACCTCGGCCACGGCGGCATCCCGGTCACTCCCTGAGCCGACCATGGGGCACCCCTTCACGAATTACTTGACTCAATACTTGCTCTTGGTCAAGCATTTTGGGAAGGGGGTCAGACTGGGCTGCTGCGTTGACTCTCCTTCCATGCACGCGTCGTTGATCGGCCAAGTACGACCTGGCTCGCGGCTGTCGCGGGAGTACGGCAGGCCCTCTACCATCGCCCTCCGGGCGCGGCTTCTTCGGACACCGGCCCGGAAATAAGGCTCGCCGAACGGGTGGCTCTTCCGCCCACCCATCAGCCAAGATCACTGGGTAACACCCGGTCGGGGACTCCGGCACCCTAAATGAGCCCGAACCCGAACGGAGAGACCGCCTCAGTGTGGCGCACTGGGCGATCATCTACCTCTTATCCCTCTCTGCGTACGGGCTCAAGGGACTCACGGGATTCGGTCCGGCACTGCTGTTCGTTCCGATCGCGTCAGTGCTGTTCAATCAGCCGCTCGCCGTCGCCGCGTCCGGCGCACTGGACACAGCCTCCGGCGCCGTGCTCACCGCCACCGACCCGTAGATCCGCCGCGGTCGCGAGGGGTTCCTCATCGGCTCCGCCATGGCGCTGGGCACCGCAGTCGGCGTCGTGACTCTTTACGCCTCAGCCGCTGCCGAGAGGTGTTCGTGCACAGCGAGCCAGTGGCCCGATTCCTGGCGGCGGAAGACGATCGTCTCGCGCTCCCGGAGGGTTTCCTCACCGGCCGTGGTGCTGACCGTGGTCTCGACCTCATGGCTGAACACGGCGGTGTCACCGAGGATTTGCACCAGTTGGTCGGTCGACGTGCAGGCGAGGACGCGGAAGCCGTCCTCGGCGACCCAGCGGTGCCACAGGGCGCGGTAGTCCGCGGTGGAGGTGAGACGTTCGGGGGTGGTGTGGAAGACAAACGTCGCGTCGGGTGCGAACGCCGCGAAGTAGTCGTCGAGGCGGCCTTCGCCGAACGCGGACACCAGGGCGTCCGCGGCCTTCAGGACCTCGTCGGTCATGGGTCGTGCTCCTTGCAGGACATTGCGTACGGGACGGCTGGACATTCCGTACGGGAAGAGCGAAGGGGTGCTTCAGCCGATACGGGCGACGGCCCGCACGGGGGCGCCGTCGGCGGCGGGCAGCCGCAGCGGCAGCAGGGAGACCTCGATGGGCTCGCCTGCCGTCTGCGCATCGAGCAGATGCGCGAGTCCGGTGAGGTTCTCCGCGATGACGGCGTGGGCGCCGCACAGGACCCGGTGGGCGGGGAAGTCGTCGGCGGGGGTCGGATCGACGCTGAGCGCGTCGATGCCTACGGTGCGGACCCCAGCGGCGACCAGGGACTCGGCGGCCTCCCGGGTCAGATACGGGTGCGTGAGGTAGTCGTCCGTACCCCAGTGCTGCGACCAGCCGGTGACCACCAGGACAATCGCTCCTGCCCGTACGCGGCCCTCGAACAGGGACGGTCCGAGCGGTGAGCGAGGCCGCGCGCCGCGGGCGTCGACGACGACGGCCTCGCCCAGGAACCGCTCCAGGGGCAGCTCGTCCAGGGTCGGCAGCGCATCGTCGATATGGAACGGGGCGTCGACATGGGTACCGGACTGCGAGCCCATGTCCAGGTGCAGGACGTTCACCCCGTCGGCGGTGGCCTTCAGCGCCGGGGCGAGCGTGACCTGCGGGTCGCCCGGGTAGACCGGCATCCCGGTGGTGATCTCGACAGACAGGTCGACGATGCGCACGGCCGCCTCAGACCCCTTCCGTGACCGCGGCGACGGGCATTCCGGCCTCGGTGGTGATCGGCGTAACGGGCCTGTGCGCGGCGCGGACCAGGCGCGGCCCCTCGGGCCCGAAGGCCTCACGCGGCTCCGGGAAGAGCCACAGCAACGCCAGGTAGAGGAGGGCGGCGCTGCCCAGGCCCACCGGCAGCGAGAGGTCGACGCCGCCGGCCAGGTCGCCGAGCGGGCCGACGAACTGCCCCGGCAGGTTGACGAACGTCAGGGCGAGGACCGCCGAGGCCAGCCAGGCGCCCATGCCGCGCCAGTTCCAGCCGTGGCTGAACCAGTAGCGGCCGCCGCGCTGGCGCCGGTTGAACACCTGCAGCGAGTCCGGGTCGTACCAGCCGCGACGGGTCATGTAGCCGAGCATCATGATCACCATCCAGGGCGCGGTACAGGTGATGATCAGCGTCGCGAAGGTGGAGATGGACTGTGACAGGTTGGCGGCGAAGCGGCCGGCGAAGATGAACCCGATCGAGAGCACGCCGACGAACATCGTCGCCTGCACCCGGCTGAACCGGGTGAACACGCTGGAGAAGTCAAGGCCGGTGCCGTAGAGCGAGGTGGTGCCCGTGGACATGCCGCCGATGAGCGCGAGCAGGCACACCGGCAGGAAGTACCAGCCGGGCGAGACCGCCAGCAGGCCGCCCACGTAGTTCGGGGCGCTCGGGTCCATGTACTTCGCCGCCTTCTCCGCGATGATCGAGGCGGTGGCCAGGCCGAAGAAGAACGGCAGAATGGTGGCGATCTGCGAGGCGAACGCCGCCGTGACGACCTTGCGGCGCGGGGTGTCGGCCGGGATGTAGCGGGCCCAGTCGCCGAGGAACGCGCCGAACGACACCGGGTTGGACAGCACGATCAGCGCCGAGCCGATGAACGCGGGCCAGAACCCCGCCGAGGACACCGAGTGGAACGTGCCCTGGTAGCCCGGGTCGAAGTCCCCGGCGAAGGCGAAGAGCCCAAGGACGAACAGCGTGGAGGCCGCCACCACCGCGATCTTGTTCACGAAGAGCATGAACCGGAAGCCGTACACGCACACCACCAGCACCAGCAGCGCGAAGATGCCGTACGCGAGCGCGAACACGGCGTCGTT
This sequence comes from Streptomyces sp. HSS9-12, assembly GCF_054963655.1. Taxonomy (NCBI): domain Bacteria; kingdom Bacillati; phylum Actinomycetota; class Actinomycetes; order Kitasatosporales; family Streptomycetaceae; genus Streptomyces; species Streptomyces sp. HSS9-12. The sequence continues at coordinate 60,312 of NZ_JBUEGC010000025.1, forward strand.
CTCCGGTACGCCCATCAGCCGGTGCGCGCCGCCGACGAGCGCGTCGCCGGAGGACCACACCGAGATCGAGAAGAACGCGACGGCGGTGAGCAGCGACAAGAAGGAGCCGACGATCCGCCCGTGCACACCCAGGTGCGCCGACGACGAGACCGCGTTGTTGGTGCCGTTCAGCGGGCCGAACACCGCCAGCGGCGCGAGGATTGTCGCGCCCGCGACCAGGCCGAGCACGGTCGCCGCGAGGCCCTGCCAGAAGGACAGCCCGAACAGGATCGGGAACGCGCCGAGCACGCAGGTTGCGAAGGTGTTGGCGCCGCCGAACGCGACCCGGAACAGGTCGAGGGGCTTCGCGGTGCGGTCCGCGTCGGGGATGCGTTCGACGCCGTACTGCTCGATCTCGGTCAGAGCGGGGGAGTCACTCATCTGTCCTCCTGGAGAGCGAACAAGCTGATCAGGTCGTAGGCGACGGGCGAGGCCGCGACGAACGTGGCAGGGCCCCGCGAAGCGCGGGGGCCCCGGGAGGAGTCCCCAGGCCCTCGGGGTCCGGTCATCTCCGGTGCAATCCCTTCTCACGTGCTCCGGTGCGGGTCCGGTCGGCAGAGTCTGCACAACGCGGGATTCTGGCGACAATTGCGCCAGGAACAAAGAATTAAACTTGCTTTGTGGCTGGCAACAAAGATCAGCGGCTGACCGTCGGGGACCTGCTGTCGCACCCGGCACTGCAGCTGCGCCTGCTCGCGGGCGCCGCCGGCCTGCACCGTTCCGTCTCCTGGGCCCATGTCAGCGAGCTGGACGACCCCACACCCTGGCTGCTCGGCTCCGAAATGATCATGACGACCGGGCTCGCCGTGCCCCGCTCGGCCGCCGGACAGCGGGCTTATCTGGAGCGGCTCGACGACGCCGGAGTCGCCGCTCTCGCCGTCTCTGCCCAGCTGCACATGCCTCCGCTGCGTCGGGCGTTCTTCGCCGCCGCCGAGAGACGGGGCATGCCGGTCCTCGAGGTTCCGCTGGCCGTGCCGTTCATCGCGGTGGCGCGGGAGGTCGCGGCCGCCCTCCAGGAGGACGCCCGGCACCGGCTCGGCGCGCAGCTCCAGGTCTTCGGCGCGTTGCGCTGGCTGACCTCGGAGAAGCTGGACACCGCGACGCTCTTCAACCGCCTGGAGAAGCTGTCCGGATACGACATCTACCTGTGCACCACGCAGGGCCGCCCCCTGCTGCCCGGGGTGCCCGCGCCCGACCCGTCCGTCATTCCCGGCTCGGCGGACGCCCCTCCGACCATCCCCGGCGGATTCGCCCTCCCGGTGCCCTCGCCCGATGGCGCCGCAGGCTTCCTCATCGCATTCGAGCGTGAAGGCGCGCGCCCGGCCGGGCTTGCCGTCGTGCAGCACATCGCCACCGTGGCAGCGCTCCAGCTCGCCGTGGTCCGTACCGAACGCGAGACGCTGCGCAGAGAAGGCGCCGAGATCCTCGCCGAGCTGCTCCAGGACTCGCTCGACCCCGCCGTCGCCCAGCGCCATTTGCAGCGGCACTCCCTCAAGGGCCAGATCGCCCTGGCGGTGGTCAGGGGCGTCACCGAGGACGCCGTCCTGCGGGCCCTGGAGGATCAGCCGTACCTGCTGCTCAATCGCGGCGAGGACCGCTATCTCCTCGGCTCGCCCCGCCTCGGCGACCTGGTCGCGGTGCTCCCCGGCGTCGCCGCCGGGATAAGCCGCCCCTTCTCCCCCGGTGCCTCGCTGCGGGTTGCACAGCGCGAGGCCCGATGGGCGGCCTCGCACGCCGCCGCGTCCGGCCGCGCCCTCGTCCGGTACGGGGACGACGCCACTGGCCGCTGGCTGCCCGACGACCCGGCCGCGCTGACCGCTCTCGTCGAGCACGTCCTGGGCGAGGCGCTGCGCTACGACGCCGCTCACGGCTCGCGGCTCCTGCCGTCGGTGCGCACCTGGATGGAACGCGACCGCCGTACGGACGAGGCCGCCGCGGCCCTGCACATCCACCCCAATACGCTCTCCTACCGCTTGCGCCGCTTCAGCGAGCTCACGGGCCGCGACATGTCCAACACTGGCGCGTTCGCCGAGGTCTGGCTGGCGATCCGGGCCGCGGGGGAACTCGGGCTGCTCGACTGAGCCGTCAGCACGCCCGGCCTGCCGAGCGCCCGAGCGGCGGGCCGGTTCGGCCGCGAGCTGGCTGCCCTGCACGCCGCCGCGGCGCCTCCTGATCAACGAACCGAGCAGCCTGAGGGGCCGTAATCGCCCCAGTTCACATGCCAGATCCGGGTTTCGGCACGGTACAGCCCTTCCGCGGGGCTGTCTATGCGCATAGAATCCCATCGCTGTCATGGCCGCATCAAGCTCTGCAAAGCTCGCCCCACGGACCCGCACACCGACCGCCACACCGACCCTGGGGAAGACATATGCCCGCAGCCACCACCTTCCGGCTCAGACCCGGTACGGGTCTGAGCCGGACACTCGCCACAGCGGCGGGACTGCTCGCCGCCTCACTGTCCCTGCTGCTCACCCTGCCCGGCGTCGCCTCCGCGAAGGCCGGCCCGGACCGAGTGGCCCCCACGCCCGTGACACACCCGGAGGACGACCACGCCGGATCCGGGCTGCAGCGCCTTGGCCTGGGCGCCCCGCACGCCGCGCCGCTCGCCGCCTCGGTGAGCACCGGCCCCGCCGGCCTCGACGTCAGCAGCCACCAGGGAACGGTGGACTGGGCGGCCGTCAAGGCCAACGGCGCCGCCTTCGCCTACGTCAAGGCCACCGAGGGGACCACGTACACCAACCCCTACTTCGCCCAGCAGTACAACGGCTCGTTCGACGCCGGGCTGATCCGCGGCGCCTACCACTTCGCGCTGCCCAACAACTCCAGCGGCGTGGCGCAGGCCGACTGGTTCACCAGCCACGGCGGCAGTTGGTCTGCCGACGGCATGACCCTGCCGCCCGCGCTGGACATCGAGTACAACCCGTACGGACCCACCTGCTACGGACTGAGCCAGAGCGCGATGGTCGCCTGGATCCGGGCCTTCAGCGATGAGGTTTACGCCAAGGTCGGACGCTACCCCACGATCTACACCACCACCGACTGGTGGACCACCTGCACCGGGAACAACAGCAGCTTCGGCGCGACCAACCCGCTGTGGATCGCCCGCTACTCCAGCACTCCAGGTACCCTGCCCGCCGGCTGGTCCAGCCAGACGATCTGGCAGTACGCCGACTCCGGAACCTTCCCCGGCGACCAGGACACCTTCAACGGCACCTACACCGACCTGCAGTCCTTCGCCCGCAGCGGCTACACCCCGCCACCGACGGCCAGTTGGCCCACTGTGCAGCAGGGCGCCACAGGCGAGCGCGTCAAGACCGTGCAGTACCTGCTCAACGCGCACGGCGCCTCGCTCACCGTGGACGGCGACTTCGGACCCGCCACCGACAGCGCGGTGCGCTCTTTCCAGTCCGCCCACGGCCTCACCGTGGACGGCATCGTCGGAACCGCAACCTGGCAGGCGCTGATCGTCACCGTACGGCAGGGCTCCACCGGGCCAGCGGTCAAGGCGGTGCAGAGCCAGCTCAACGCGCACGGCGCCTCGCTCACCGTGGACGGCAATTTCGGACCCGCCACCGACAGCGCGGTGCGCTCTTTCCAGTCCGCCCACGGCCTCACCGTGGACGGCATCGTCGGCTCCAACACCTGGCAGGCACTTGTCGCGTGACCCGCACAGCCCTTACGACACAACCCTTTCCACAGTGAGGGCTTCGAAGATCGAGGAGAGGACCTTCATGAACACAGCAGGAAACCGAGGCCGAGGCACGGACCGTCGCGCCCTTCTCCGTGGCGCGGCGGGGCTGGCGGCCGCGGCCGGCATGGCGGCGGCCATCAACCTGGGGTCGGCAGGCCGGGCTTCGGCCTACGGATGGACCCGCACCCTTCAGCAGGGCTCCACCGGCGCTGACGTGACGGAACTGCAGGTCCGCGTGGGCGGCTGGGCCGCGTCGAGCGCCCAGCAGACCTACATCGCCTGGGACGGCGACTTCGGCCCGGCCACGGACGGCGCGGTCAGACGTTTCCAGTCTGCGTACGGCCTCTCAGCGGACGGCGTTGTCGGACCGCAGACCCAAAGTGTGCTCAACAGCCTGGAAAACAGTGACGGTTCGACCGCACACTTCGACTGGAGCGAGTTCTACTCCCACGACGGCTCCGGATTCAGCGGCGGCAAGGTGAGCTCGACGCAGGTCCAGGAGAACGTGCGCCGCCTGATGTACAAGCTGGAGGCGCTGCGCAAGAAGGCCGGCAACAGCTCGGTCACCATCAACTCCGGCTTCCGCAGCATCGCCCACAACAACTCGGTGGGCGGCGCGTCCAACAGCATGCACCTCTACGGCGTCGCCGCGGACATCGTGGTATCCGGCCACACCACCCTCCAGGTGTACAAGATCGCCGAGACCTGCGGCTTCTCCGGCCTCGAGGCCTACACGCACTCCTGGCAGCACGTGGACAGCCGCGTCCAGTACCCCTCCTACGGCTCCGGCTCCTGGTGGTGGGAGAGCGGCACCGTCTGAGTGGGCACTCCATCCTTGTTGGCCCCAAGGCTCCATGGGAGTTGTCTTCCCGCACGTTGTACTCCCAGCGGGCCGCCGCTTCCGCCGGGCGTTGGTCGGCTACGGGTGACTCAGCGCCTCCCAGACGGTGAGCCGCCCGGCTGAGCCCGGCTGAGCCCGGCGGATGCCTCCGCGCAGCCTTCACCTGCCCAACCTGGGAAACACCACCCACCGGTGTCTCCGGCCTGCCTTCCCGTGGCTCTGGGCTCGACCACGTCTTCGCGCAGAGAATGAACCCTTCCCCCATCAACACGCTCCCTGGGGACCGGCGTGCGCCGGTCCCCAGGGAGCGCAAGAGCTGACTGAGTGGCGGGATCGGGCTCAGCCGCCGAGTGCGTGCACCATATTCATGATCGTCTCAACCTCGGCCTGTCCGTGGCCGCCACCGCGGCTGCTCTCACCACGCGCTACGGGCGTCTGGTGCTGTCTTCTCTACGCGGCAATCCGAGACCCGAACCGCCTCACTGAGCCAGGGCGACCCCACCGGCGGCGGCACGGGGCGCCTGTCGGCGCGGAACGGAAGAGGAGGCGGTGGGCGTGGTTCGGAGGTCACCCGGCCGCCCCCTTGCGAAGGGCGGCGGTGAGGACGCGGGCGGGCCTTCCCAGGCGGGCCGTTACCCGCCCAAGCACGGCTCCGGTCGGCAATCTGCCGCTGTGACTCGGAACGTGACCGGGCCCGCTCCCCGTCACGCGCAGATACCAGCTGGATGGTGTCCGGGCTCCCAGGCCGGCCACGCGCCGAAGCCTGCGAGACCTCGCGTCCTGCGCCATATCAGGGGATCACGCGGTGTTACACAGGCCTGTCGGCCGGTAGCCTGCCGAAGAGCTGATGGTTCGTATGCCGGGCGTGAGGGGGACTGTGGAGCGGCGTGATGTGCAGGGGCACTATGAGGGGCTCGCTGCCGAATACGACCAGCACTGGGTGTACGGGCCTGGCTACATCCCCTGGATGTCCGCGCGCATCGTCGAGGCGATGCGCCTCGGCCCCGCTGACCGGATCGCCGACATCGGCTGTGGCACAGGCCTGTTCGCACACGAGGTCGCGCGGATCGTCAACCCGGAGCACCCCGTGCTCTGCGTGGACCCGGCGGGGCTTCTCATGCCCGGATTCTCCGAGCTCCAGGTTGCTCCGGGCCGGGCAGGGACACCAGGGCGAGCCCGGCCGCGGGGGCGAAACGCCGCACGAGCGGCAGCCGGACGGTGCAGCAGCCAGGGCCCCGGCGTTCTCGCCTGGTGTCCGGGTTCGTGATGATCATGTGAGGCCGTAGAGGGCGAGAACGCGGTATCTCTCGGTATGAGCGCGCCTGGCGAAAGCGATGTTGACGTAGCCGGCGAGGGTCAGGGCGCCACGGATCAGGTCGCGCAGGGTGGCCAGGACAGCGGGGGTGTTGTGGCGACGGACCTGGCTGGCGTCCTCGCCGAAGACAACATCACGCACCCAATGGACGGTGTTCTCCACGGTCCAGTGTCCGCGCGCCCAGGAGGCGATCTCGGCCGCGGTGGCCTGCTCGGCACTCAGGTCGGTGATGGCGTAGACGGTCTCGGTGCGCCACCGCATCGCACCAGCCCTACGGCGCTTGCGCTGGATCCGCAGCACCTGCTTCGCGTGCGGAAACAGCAGGTTGTCGACGGTGACGACCTGGACATGACGCTGCTCGCGGCGGCCGTGACCGTCGGAGTCGTCGCGGTGGATGACGGGGACGTCCTTCCAGGGCAGGTCCTTGAGCTGCTTGGCGAGCTTGCGCTGATTGGCCTTGATGGCGAACAGGTAGTGGGCACTGCGCTTTCGACGAGGTAGGTGGCGTGCGCGCGTTGGGCGTGCAGCGCATCCACTGTGATCACGGCTCCGGCCAAGTCGATGTCGCCGATCTGGTCGAGGAGGGGCGCGAACTCCGGGATCTCGTTGGTCTTCGCGCCGATCTCCCGGCTGGCCAGGGTGATGCCGTCGCCGTGCCGGACGGCGGACAGCACGAACACGCGGCTGCCGTCGGGGCGTTTCGCCCCGCGCTGGCACTTGCCGTCCACCGCGTAGGCCCGCCGCCGTGCTGCGGACCTCACGTCGTCCCTGGCCCGGTGATACGCACGGCGCTGTTCGCGTTCGATCAGCCCGTCGGGTGTGCGCGCCGAGGCGGGGCGGCCGGCGGCCTGCTTCAGCAGGGGCCGCAGGTAGGCAAAGCCAGCCGCGCTGACCTGGGCCGGATCCAACAGGCCCAGCACGCGGCGCAGGGTCTTCTCGCTGGGGATGCGAAAGCGGCCTCGCAGCACGTCGTAGGGCAGGGAGAAGGCGGCCAACTCCGCGGTGGTGGCGCGCTGGCACCGCTCGGCCGCCGCGGTGATCGAGTCGTTCCCGGCCGGCGTCATCGCGCACACAGTCAGCGCAAGCAGGGAGGCCAGTGTGAAGCGCCTGCCCTGCCGGGCGCGAGGGTCAGGCACCCGCGCCAACTCGGCCACCAGACACTGCACATCGGCATCTGTACCGGCAGCGGGCAGGACCGGTGCGCAGGCCGGAGGAGTCATGGGGGATGATGAAGGAACGAACACGGCACCCTTGCAGATCTTGAGGCGTAGACACCTTCATGATTCACAAGGGCCGTGGCCGCGATGCCCCGGCCGACGGCCGCCGTCCAAGCCGCGTGATCCGTGGGGTTCACATCGGACGCTGTGGCTGCGGTCTGGCGGCGTAGGTTCACGCGGTGGACGCCGACCGACGTCGGCCGGCGTGCTAGGCGGGCAAGGCCGTATGGTCCTCCAGGCGCTGCCGCTGGGAGTCGGTCAGCCGGAGGTCTGCCGCGGCGAGGTTCTCTTCGAGGTGGGCGAGCGAGGCGGTCCCGGGGATCGGCAGAACGCCCGGGGAACGGGCGAGCAGCCAGGCGAGCAGGACCTGGGGGGCGGTGGCGCCGAGTTCGGTGGCGACGGCGTCGAGCGCGAATGCCGGGCCGGGAGCTGCTGCGGCCACGGGGCGCCAGGGAAGGAAGGCGATGCTAGCGGCCTCGCAGGCATCCACAACGGGCTCGTACTCTCGGTCGAGGAGGTTGTAGCGGTTCTGGACACTCGCGATCTTGGCGGTGTGCCAGGCCTCGGCGAGCTGCGCGGTGGTGACCTCGGACAGCCCGATGTGCCCGATCTTCCCTTCCTGCTGGAGTTCGCGGAGCGCGCCGATCTGTTCGGCCAGTGGAACCTTCGGGTCGATCCGGTGCAGCTGGAGCAGGCCGACTCGCTCGGTCCGGAGTCGGCGCAGGCCCTGCTCGACCTGCTCACGCAGGCTCTCGGGCCGTGCGTCATACGCCCACCCTTTGGGGCCGGACTGGGTGACCCCGACCTTGGTGGTGATCAGCAGGTTGTCCGGATACGGATACAGGGCCTCGGCGAGGAGTTCCTCGTTGGCTCCCCATCCATACAGGTGGGCTGTGTCGATCAGCGTGACGCCCCGTTCGACGGCGCGCCGGGCTACCGCGATGGCGGCGTCCCGATCGGGACCAGGCCCGGTCGGTAGGCGCATGGCGCCAAACCCGAGCCGGGTTACCCGGAATTCACCTCCGATGGAGAACGTGCTCGGCGTGCCGGATGTGTTCGGTGTGCTTGAAGTCATCGGTTTCCCCCTCGACCGCCCGACGATACCCGACCCTCCTCAGGCGGCGTCTGCACGGGACCCACACCCCCAGCACACCCAAGCACAGCCCTCCCGCACAGCCTCCCGTACCACTTTCCCGAAGACCCCGCAGGTGAGAGAGGTAGAGGCTACGTCTCCGAGCCGGTTTCAATACTTGGGCGGGCCAAGTGAGGCGCGCGGCCAAGCGAAGGAAGCAGACACTGCCGCCGCGACGGTCGATGCCTTCTCCTCCCGCTCGGCGCGGCCATTCTGATCATGCCGAACCCGGACAACCAGGGAGAACGCCGGGGCCCTGTGCAGCAGCCCCAAGGCAACGACGCCTTGTGTAGATGTAGCGGGACGCTGTGGCCCTCGAGGCTGTGGACCTTCGGGACTCTCATTCCGGGGGGTTGACCCCGTCAGTAGTCTGGCTGACTAAGGAGCTGACGGTCGTTGAGGCAGGGATCGGTGCGGGCACTTCGGGCCAATGGAATGACCGCTTCGCTGCCGATTTAGGAGTGAGCGGATGTGCGCGGAGTTCGACACACGGTTACAGCAGCTGAGGAACGAACTGGCTGACCACTCACGCGTTGCAGGCCATCTCGGGCTGGACTTCGAGCGCCCGATCAAATCTCTCGACGACGGATATCCCGAGAACACCATCGCCTTGGTCGGAAAGATCACGGAGCGTATCCTCAAGCAGCTCTGGCGCCACCACCAAGTACCCGGGGACCCCAACGGGAAATCGCTGAGTGAGCTCATCAAAGGAGCCAAACCGCACATCCGGAGCGGTCATGTGCTGGATGCGTTGCGGAACATCCAACTGCTGAGGAACCGGTCCACTCACGACGGTTACGAGATCGCCGACGAGGACGGACTCACCGCTGTCCGCCGCTTGCTGGACGTCTTGGCCTGGTTCGGCAGCACAGGCAGCGGGATACTGTCCGGCGACGTCCCAAAACTCAGTGTCAAAGTGGCGCGCAAGTCAGAGTTTCTCACGGGCCTCTACCTCACTCTCCATTTCAAGCCCGTCAAGCGCTTCGAACTGTCCCAGGACACGGTATATCAGCTGTTCTTCCGGGAACGCGGACTGCGCAGTGAGTACGTCGAGCTGCTACTAAGCAAGAACATTGACGAGGTTGCCCAAGTCCTCGAATCCACCGGTGGCGAGATCCTGGAAACCCGACTGCCGAAACTCACGCGGTTCCTCGTGCTGGAGGAAAGCGGTCGCCCCGAAGCACCAGAAGTATTGCGGAACGATTACCGCATACTCACGTACGACAGCTTCATGGACGCGTTCGTTAACCTTGAACAGCACCTGAACGACGTCGTAGGCACTTATCCTCAGCTGATTGAGACCGGACGGATCACCATCTCCGGAGACCTTCTTGCCGCGGACGACCAGACCGGGAGCCAGTACATCTCCCAGGTCGGTGCCGCTGACCAATTACTGGACGAGGTGGCCGCCTCCGGCGGGAACCTGCTGGTCGTGGGCCGCTCGGGCAGCGGCAAGACGACATTGCTGAAGCAGTTGGTCTCCCGAGCCACCAATACGCAGAAACGGCGATACCGCTTCTACTTCGACATGAGCCTCAAGAGACGGGACGAGACCTTCCGGGAGTTTGTCACCCGTACCCTTGCTCCTTATATGTCCGTGGAGGAGCCGTACGTCTTCGAGGTCTTCCACTACTTCACCCGCTCAGGGGCATTGGTCTGTGTGCTCGACGGTATCGACGAAGCGGTGTCGTCGACAACTCAGACGAGTTTTCTCGAGCTGTTCGCCGAGATCGCCCAGATCTTGTCCGCAGAATCATCCGTCATCACCTCGTCCCGCGTCTCCTTCCTGGAGGACTCCCCGCAGGTCCGTCGACTTCTGGACGGTACCACTCTGATGTCGGAAAAGCTCGTGCAAGAGCTTCATGCCCACGGCGTGGATCCACTACAGGTCCCGCGTTTCTCCGCACTCCGTCTGCATGACGCAGCCGCTTCCGTCTCCCCGCTGGAGCTGTGCCTGGCTCGTGAACTGAAGCGTGGCCAGCCGAGCGAAGCAGTCCCGTTGGCCGAGCTAGCCTGGCAGCACATCGCCCAAGTCGCAGCCGAGACGGGCCTCGCGAATTCACTGCACTCGATCGTCGCCTATTTCGGTTCAGCGTTCCTGCACGGCCGTACGACCTTCCATTTCTTGGATATTGTCAATGATCTCGGTATTGCCCTCTTCGAAGGAGGGCGTCTGAGCTACGACTCCTTCAGGTTACGACCGTTGTTCCGCCCCGTGGAGTCGAACGCTGTGGCATTCTCCCACTCGGCCTACCAGGAACTGCTGGCAGCGGAGTATCTGCGCGACCCAGAGCACCGGCAGTCAGCACTCGATTCGGGATTTCCGTCGCTCCAGCTGACCGAACAGGTACGGGACTTCCTCCACCACAGGTCGCGCACAACACTGGCCACCACCGACGACTGCATTCTCCCTTCGGGTGTCTATCTGGTGGGGCCGAGCCACAACCTCATGCTCAGGCGCATTGCACAGCCGATCCGATTCGATCGCTTCACTGTTACGGTCGCCCGTTACCAGCGCTTCCTGGAAGCGGTCCGCCGACACGGTTCACAAGAGTGGGACCACCCGGATATGCCGCCCGGGCTGTCACATGAACCGTCACAGGAACGCCTGTGGATTAAGGACTATTACACCAATCCAGCTTTCCAGGAATACCCCGCCCTGTGCGTTAACCATTGGAGCGCGCTGGCGTTCGCCAATTTCGAAGGGAAACGGCTTCCGACATCCCTGGAGTGGGAAGCGGCGGCGCGAGGAGCCGATGGAAGACTTTTCCCCTGGGGCGACAACGTCGACCTCACTCTTGTCAACTGCGCGGACACATGGGCCGAACAACCTCTCATCACCTATCAGGCATGGCGGGAGGAGTACGATCACGGACGGCTGGGACAGGCGCATCCCCACCGAGTCGATGCTCATCCCGGGAACATCTCCCCATTCGGGATCCGGGAGATGGCGGGGAACGTCTGGGAGATGACCTCGACCGTCCGCGAGGAATCAAACGAGATGGTCTTCTGCGGCGGCTCCTTCGACAATCCATACCGTGCACTCCAAGTCTCGTCCCGAGGTCTGTACCAGCGGCACCGGCGCAGCAATGTAATTGGCTTTCGATGTGTGGAGGAGCTGGGATGAGCGATGAGGAGAATCCTGGTTCCGGTGTTCAGCGCTTCGGGCGGGTTGTGGAGGACCGGCAGTACGGAGGCGGCCAGGACGGCATCATGCGGGCCTATGTCGTCCGTGATTCCGAATCCGGCACTGAGCACACCTTCATGTACGCCGACATCGTGACGGACGGATACCGAACCAGCCGGGTCGGCGAGCGGGTGAGATTCATGGTGGACACCGAGGATCCCGAGCGGGCGTGCTACATCATCCGCCTGGACCTTCCCGACATCGAGGACTACTACGAGTGACGTCACAGGGGTTCACTGATGAGGTGGTGCAGTGACCTGTGACCGCTGAGCCTGGACTCGAAGCCATCACCGGAGTGCGCCAGGCCGTCACGGTCGTGCTGCCGGTGCGGCTGCTCCACACCCCAGACTGGTCCGAAGGGCCGTTCCCCTTCGAGCTGGGCAGCCGGCGAACGGACGCCGCCACCCGGGCGACCTACTTCGCGCCCGCCTCCGCCCGGGTGCTGTATGGGGCGCACGGGCGACCGTGCCGCTGGTACCGGGCCGTGTCGGTCGATCACGACGGCCTGCACCTCCATGGCATGGAGCTGGTGCGCACCGCCACCGCCCGCAGTCCAGGACACGCCCTCGCGGTCCTGCATTTCACCGTGGACAGACCGCTGCTCCCCGTACTTCGGGCGATAGGCCATCGTCCGACGGCCGAACCCGACCCGCTCACCGGCCCGTTCGCGCCCGAACAGCTCCTCGGCGGCATCGCTGAAATCCGCCAGGGCACCGACACATTCGCGATCGCCCGCCCGTACACGATCGCCTTCCTGACCCCCGACGCCCATCACACGCCGGCGCTCCGGTCCGGGCCCGGGTCGGAGCTGCCCATCACTGCCGACCACTGGCTGTGGCAGCTGGCCTCCCGCTCGATCCCCACGGACTACCCACTCGCGCCGGAGACCGCCGCGGAACAGCTCAGTCAGGCCGTACGTATCTCTGCCGACTGGAGCGCCCTCGTGCTGCGGCACGGCGCGGCCTTCCTCGGCCACCGCGCGGACACGGGCGAAGGGGACTTCTTCGAGTTCGGCGCCCTCCACGCCCGCACCATCTACCTCGACGCCCTGCTGCTCGGTTCCCTCCAGCGCGACCACATCGACGAGCTCACCGACGAACTCTCCGGAGTCTTCGACGGCTCACGGCTCGCCGGCCGGGTCGCGGCGCTGGAGAAGAACATCGCCTTCTTCCGCAGCACGTACTGGCGCCAGCACCTGACCGCTCACGGACCCGCCAACGATCTGCTCCTTGCCTTCCAGACGCAGCACCGACTGCCGGTGCGCTTCAGCGAAATCCTGGCCGAAGCAGCGGACTACAGCCGGCTCGTCCAGACCCAGGAGAGCCAGCAGATCAGCGGCGCCCTCGGCGTCCTCACCATCCTCGGCCTCCCGCTCGGCACGGCTTTGAGCATCCTGCAGGTCCTCGGCGACGAATCCCTGAGCCACCTGCTGATAGCGCTCGGCATATCCGTGGCCGCCACCGCGGCTGCTCTCATCACGCGCTATGGGCGCCTGGTGCTGTCTTCGCTGCGCGGCAATCCGGGACCCGAGCCGCCTCGCTGAGCCAGGGCGGTCCCGTAAGCAGCGGCGGGGGCGCCTGTCGGCGTGGAAGGGACGAGGAGGCGGCGGGCATGGTTTCGGAGACCATCCGGCCGCCTTGCGAAGGGCGGCTGTGAGGGCGCGGGCGGTGTCGAGGTTGCAGCGTGGCGCCCACCGCCCCGGGGGTCGTCGGCGTTCGGGCCCTGGTGATCACGTCCCCGGCCGGAGCGATCAGCCTTGCCGTGGCGGGAGGCTGCGCCCTGGTACCTGTCGCCCGGCGGTGGACCGCCAGACATTTGCCCGCTGTTTACCGTTCCATCGCATCAGACGTCGCCGCTCCTTCACCATCGCCGGGGCACTCTTCGACACAGGAAGTCTCTGCCGATGCTTCCGCATGCGCTCCTGTATTTGTGTGAGGTCTCCATGCCGTCCTTCCTCGCTTCTGTGCTGTCCAAGATCGCTCTCGCGGTGGTCGAGACGATGATCGTCGAGCTCGCCAAGACACTCCTGGCCAAGCTGGGCCGCCGCTCCGCAGCCGAGCCGGCCTTCGCCTGATCCCTACCCGCCCGCCGACCCGGCGGCCTGGGGGTACCGTGACTTCACGGCCTTGCGGCCTGCGGGGGCTCCCGGGATTCGGGCAATTGTGTTGCGCAGGGCGATGCCCAGCGGATGGTCCGGTTGCCGGCCGATCCGCCAGTCCTGGCGAGCGGCTCAGGCAACCGACTGGCTGCGGGGACGGCGCCCGGCGTCGTATCGGAAGGCCGCTGTGAGGGCTTCGTGGGTCACTGGACCACCTTCCGAAGGGCAGCGGTGAGGGCGCGGGCGGTGTCGAGGTTGCAGCGGCCCAGCTCGACGAGCGGGCGGGGCTCGGTGAGACGCGTGCACGACACGAGGTCGATACCCAGGGACGGCAGCGTGATGCCGATTGCCGTCAGTGCGTTCTGGAGGTCGACCACGGCCTCGGTGGACATGCTGATCGCCTCGGTGACGGCGTCCAGGGAGGGGCGGGAGTACATGGGGTATCGGGCCTTTCGGTAGTGCGGAGATGTCGGGCGCCCAACGAGCGGGCTGGAAGTGCAACAGGCGCCGGTTGTCACGAACTTCACTCACAGCATGACCAGGCACGGCTACGCTGAGTAGGGAGATCAACCCAGCAAGTACGTTGCAGCAAGGGATATGGCCATGACCCAGCCCAAGCACCTCGACCCGTACACCTCGCCCCGTGCCTTCTACGGTGCGGAGCTGCGCCGTTTACGGGAGGCGGCCGGCCTGTCCCAGGAACAGCTCGGCGAGCGCGTCTTCTGCTCGGGCACCTACGTCGGCCAGTTCGAGTCCGCGACGCGGCGGCCCCAGCCGGACGTGTCGAAGCTGTTCGACGAGGTGCTGGGGACCGGCGAGCACTTCCAGAGGCTGTGCGAGCTGGCGCGGCAGTCCAAGCACGCCGAGTACTTCGCCGATGCGGCGGAGATGGAGAAGCTGGCGAAGACGATCAGCGAGTACGCGCCCATGCTGGTACCGGGCTTTCTGCAGACCGAGGCATACGCTCGCGCGGTCACAAGGGCGACACTCCCCTTGGCTCCTGATGAGGAGGTCGAGGGCTACGTGCGGACGAGGATGGAACGGGCGCGTCTGCTCGACGACCCAACAGCGCCCAAGTTGTGGGAGATCGTTCACGAAGCCGCGCTCAAGGTTCCCGTGGGAGGGCCCAAGGTGATGCGTGGGCAGTTGCTGCACCTTGCCGCATCCGCCCGGTCTCGACGCGCCCTCATTCAAGTGCATCCGTACTCGGCGGGCGCACACACTTTCATGACAGGCATGGTCTCCCTCATGACCTTCGACGACGCCCCGGCTGTCGCCTACGTCGAGGGCGCGCATATCGGCCAACTCATCGATGAACCGGCACTGGTTGAGCGCTACCAGGCGTCATACGATCTGGCCAGGGCCGCCGCACTGTCGCCGGAGGCGTCCCTCACCCTGATCGAGTCGGCGGCGGAGGATTACGCGACCCATGAGTACCGCACATGATCTGAGCACCGCCGTCTGGCGCAAGCCGTCCTACAGCAACGGCGAAGGCGGCAACTGCATCGAGGTCGCGGACGGCTTCCCCGGCGTCGTACCAGTCCGCGACAGCAAGGACCCCGAGGGCCCCGCCCTCGTCTTCCCGGCCGAGAGCTGGGCCTCCTTCGTGGCGTCGGTGAAGAATGACACGTTTTCTACATCCTGACGGCTGCTCACAGTTCAGGTCTTGCCAGATCCGCATCCGCTCAT
Source organism: Streptomyces sp. HSS9-12 (assembly GCF_054963655.1). Lineage (NCBI taxonomy): Bacteria > Bacillati > Actinomycetota > Actinomycetes > Kitasatosporales > Streptomycetaceae > Streptomyces > Streptomyces sp. HSS9-12. The sequence continues at coordinate 75,521 of NZ_JBUEGC010000025.1, forward strand.
CCAAGCCTCGGCGTGCTGTACCCGCGTGCTCCCAGCGGCACGGACACTGCGGTTACCAGCCTCAGCGGTGGATGGAGACGATCTCCACACGGGCGTTCATCGCGCGCAGCTGGTGGACAGCTTGGAGAAGAGACACCTGGGCGAAGGCAAAGAGTGAGTTGACGGTAATGTCCTCGCCGCCCTTCAAGAGGATGGCGTAGACGAGAGTGAGCGCTCCCAGGTCTTCCTTCACGGGGTGCTCGGGGTCGTGCTCGGCAAGGGCTGCGAGGAACTTCTCCCGTACCTGGGGATCGTTGCGAAGGACCTCGACGGCAACCCTTCCCTGGGCGAAGAGGTGGTTGAGCGGAGCGGTCTTCTCTTTCGCCTGCTTGACGCAGATGAGCTGGTTCTGCGGGCCGAGGACATCGCAGATCTCCAGGCCACCGCCCCGGAACTTCGGGGTGACGATGCCCTTCTTGTCGAAGAGGGTGTAGCCACGCTGCTTGGCGACCTCGATGTTGTACGCGCCCTCGTTGCCCTCAGACCACGGAGGCAGAGTGACGCTCGCCGGCCGGTTGAACAGCTCGGCGAGCTCCTGCTCGATGGAGGTGAGGTAGTCCGCACCGATCTCGTACCAGCGACCCTGGCAGTAGAAGTAGCGGCCCGAGCCCATGGGCACGTCGGCGGTCAGCCAACGATGGCCCGAGACCTTGCCACTCATGGGGGTCTCGCACTCGGCGTCTCCGAACATCTGGACGCGGACATCCTTGAGTGCTCCGAGCCGGCTCCCCGCCGGGCGTGTGTGCACGAGGTCCAGGAGAGCACCCAGGTCCAGCTCCTCGACCGTCTCGGATCGGGTGCGCTTGGTGACCTGGAAGGTCTGCGCCCCGGCGAAGTTGTCCAGGCACTCGCTTGGCACGCTGATGGCCAGGCGCGGACTGGAGGGGTTCGCGAGGAGATCTTCCAGCTTCGCCTCCAGCGTCTGCACTACCTCGCTCTTGCCCTTCAACGCACGGATGCGGTCGATGAAGCCGAGTTCCGGCAAGGGCTCAGGGCGGGAGCACACCTCCTCGATGGCGCTGAGGTCGTTCAGGAACTCGGCCGGGCTCGTGGCCAGAGGAAGGTGGATGCAACTGTCGCTGCTGACGACGCGCACCGTACGGCGCCGTCCGCCGCTGTTGTAGGTGAGCGGTACGGACGACACCATCCCGCTGATCTTGGTGATGATGGCTCCGACCCTTTCGATGCCGAAGTCGCCGATGCGCTCGCCGCGAGTCGTCGCGTTCTCGTCGGTACGCCCGCGGGCGTCCATGATCTGGCGCCGCACGAGCAGAATGCTGTCCTCGTCCAGGCAGCGGGTGGCGAACTCGAGCCCGAAGTCCGAGTCCAGCCTGAACGGGTCGATCATGTGGTGTCCTACGCCGTAGGTGAGGGCGTAGACCGCGCGCTGAGTACGCACCAGCAGCAGCCCGGCAGCGGCCCGGTTGTCCTCCTGGACGGGAACGCCCGTGAGCCTCTCGACCACACGGCACCAGTCTGCTCGGCCGCGGGCGATGGTGCCGGTGACCACCAGCCCTTCGACCCCGTCGTGCTCGAAGGAATGGGCGCTGTATCCCTCACGCTGGAGGTGGTGTTCCAACACGAGCTCACGGAGGTCGAGCTCCGAACCCTCAGGGGTCCTGAGCCGGTAGAGGGAGCTCTTGCGGGTGTCGGGAATGCGCTTCCCTTTTCTCTGCGATGTCATGGTGGATTCCTCCTGGAGTCTGTTGACTTCACGGATACGGATACGGGGTGCGCACCGACGGAGCGGGGGGAAGTCCTCGCCCGCAGGAGGCGGGCGGTTCAGTCATGGGTGCGGTGCTCAGTCGCGTGGACTCGCGCGTAGACGGAGAGGAACAGCTCGAGGTCCGCGCGCTCGTCGGCTGATGCCTCACCGGAAGCAATCCGGATGGCCGCCTCGCGGTGTGCACGGCTCAGGTAACCGGTGCGCTCCAGGTGGTGCCACAGGAGGCGGAAGGTCTGCTGGTGGTCGCGCAGGTTGGTCTCGTACGACTTCTTCGTGATGCGACGAGCCTGGTCCATCAGCGCCCGGAGGTTGTCCCCGCCGTCCCGCTTTTCCAGCTGCGCCAAATGGCTTTGAAACACGGTAAGTTCCGGCTCGGGCGTCTCGTCCGTCGTGGTCACCCGGTCCCTACTCCCATGTCGCTCCCTCTTGTCGCGGGTACAGAGCCGTGGCCGGTCAACCGACCTTGATCCACTCCTGGCAGCGCTGGGTCTGGAAGTACTCGCCCTTGTTGAGCGTCACGCGGCCCGGGCCCTTGAGGTTGTTGTTGGCGATGATCGCGTCGAACTCGCCGCTGGCGTCTTTCAGCCGAGCCCAGTAGCAGCCGAACGAGCCGTCCGCTCCGGCGGTCTTGTACGTGCCGGGCTTGATGTCCTCGCCGACCAGGTACTCGCCGTCCCCGGCGAAGCTGTCGGCCGGGCCGGGTTCCTTCGTCTTCTTCGGCTTGGCGGTGACCGTCTTCGTCACGGTGGGCGCCGGCTTGGCCTCGGCGGTCTCGGTGGCGGTCACGGTTGCGGTCGGCCGCGCCTTTGCGGGGCTCGCGGAGGCGTCGGCCTCTCCGCCGCCGGCGGCGCCGATGGCCGTACCGAAGATCAGTGCGGCGAGGGCGACGGCACCGTGGGTGAGCAACGCCTTGTGCATGGACGGCTTCTGAGACGGCGGCGGTACGGGGCCATAGGCGTTCGGGACGCCATAGGCGGCGGGGCTCCCGGCCTGGGTGTGCGGGCCGAAGCCGGCGGGTCCGGGCTGCTGCGGGTCAGGAGTGTTCATGGCTCATGCTCCGATCGGGCGGTGAAGTGATATGGGCGGTACGGCTGTTGCGGCCGTACGTGAGAAAGGGGCCGGTCACCAACCGCGGATCTTGCGGCTGTACTCGGTGTCCGGGTGCAGCAGGGCATCGGCGACCCGGCCGCCGGAGTCCTTGGCGCCTCCGCCGAAGTTGAGAACCCCCTGGGCGTTCGCGCTGGCGGCGACGCCGTCCCAGTAGCGGGCCTCCCGCTGCCAGCGGACCGACTCGAGCAGCCCCAGCAGTTCGTGCTCGCCGAGCCGCCTGCCGCCGTCCGCCCAACTGGTTGCCTGGTGGGCGGCGATGCCGATTCCGGCGAGCACGGCGGGTGCGGACACCGCGTCACGCGCCGCGAAGTGCGGGTACAGGCGGGCGATCAGGGACGACAGCAGCGGAGCGGAACGGGGTCACGGTCAGCTGAATGCCCTCGACGGTGGCCGTCGGCATGGTGATCGACATGGATGGTCCCCCTATGGCTGGTCGGTGTTTCACGGCGGCGCACGGCCGCGTGGGGCGGCGCATGGGCATGACGGACGAGCGCTTGCCGAAGCGAAGGCCGCAAGTGAGCCGCTCCCATCCGGAAACGACACCAGATAAGCATGACAGTGAAAGCATCGTCAATCAGCTTGCGTGATCTGGAGCGGTGTATTCTCTTGGCAGTCAGCTCAGTCAGCTCGCTCGCCCCGGACGTCAGGAACGTCATGCCGAAGCCCTCCGCCCAGGTGACCGCCGCCGAGATCTCCCGTATGGCCGGAGTCACGCGCGCCACCGTCAGCAACTGGCGCCGCCGGCACGAGGACTTCCCGGCCCCGGCCGGCGGTACGGACAGCAGCCCGCTGTACGACCTCCACGCCGTACGCGCCTGGCTGGAGGCGCGCGGTCATGTATCGGCCGCCACCCCGTCCGAGGAGCTGCGCACCGTGCTGCGCCTGCACCCGGGCGGCGGCAGCGCCGCGACCCGCGCCCTGCCCCTGGTCCTCGCGGCCGCGAGCCTCGACAAGGACCAACTCACCGCGATGACCGAGCTGTCCGACACCGACCTGGCAACCCGGGCCCGGGACGCGGTGGCCGCACTGTCGGGGACCGTCCCCGGCACGGACGGCGTCCACTATGACCGGGCGGACGCCGATCTGCTGCGCGCGCTCCTGCGCTGCGTACGGGACGACGGCGGGCAGGACGCTCTCGACGTCCTGGCCGAAAGGGAGTTGGACGACAGCGCCGCGAGCGGCGCCTACCAGACCCCGAAGCGCCTGGCCGACCTCATGGCCCGGCTCCTCACACCGGGCACCGGCCCGTATCCGACGCGCGTGCTCGACCCGGCCTGCGGCAGTGGCACCCTGCTCGTCGCCGCCGCCCGGCACGGCGCGACCGACCTGTACGGGCAGGACAGCCTGCCGGTCCAGGCCCAGCGCAGCGCCGTACGGCTGCGGCTGTCCGCCCCGGACGCGGACGTCACCATGCGGGTCGGCGACAGCCTCCGCGACGACGCCTTCCCGGACCTCACCGCGGACGGGGTGCTGAGCAATCCGCCCTACGGGGACCGCGACTGGGGCCACGACGAGTTGGCCTACGACCCGCGCTGGGCGTACGGCCTCCCCCCGCGCGCCGAGCCCGAACTCGCCTGGGTCCAGCACGCCCTGTCCCATCTCACCCCCGGCGGCCTGGCCATACTGCTGCTGCCCCCCGCCACCGCCTCCCGGGCCTCCGGCCGCCGGGTGCGCGCCGAGCTGCTGCGCGGCGGCGCGCTGCGGGCCGTCATCGCCCTGCCGCCCGGCGCCTCCGCCCCGCTCCACATCGGACTGCATCTCTGGGTGCTGCAACGCCCGGAAGCAGGCGGTACGGGAGCCCGTGAGTCGGTGCTGTTCGTCGACACCCTCGGCGAACCGGCCCCCGGTGTGCAGCGCGTGACGACGGGCCGCCGGGTCACCGACACCGCGCGGCAGGGGCGCGGCCCCGTCGACTGGGACGAGGTGACCGAGACAGCGCTGACCCATTGGCGGGCATTCGCCGAGGACCCGACGGCCTTCACTTCACAGCCCGGCACGGCCCACGCCGTCCCCGTCATCGACCTGATGGACGAGGTCACCGACCTCACCCCGGCCCGGCACGTCCGTACCGCCGCGCCCACCACCGACCCGGGCGCCACGGCACAGCAGGTGCGCGAACTCCGCGACCGGCTCGGCGAAAGCGTGCGCTCCCTCGCGGCGTCGAGCGCCCACGGCGACTGGCGGGCGGCCGACGAGGAGCCGCGCGCATGGCGTACGGCGACGGTCTCGGACCTCACGCGGGGCGCGGCGCTCACCCTCCACCGGGCAGTGCCGTCCGGCGCGCGGGGAGACAAGGACCCGGACGAGGTGCCGGAGGAGTACGCCGGACGGGCCGTCCTGACGGCGGGGGACGTGGCCGACGGGGGCCCCGCCTCCGGCAGCGCCGAGACATCCCGGATCGCGACGACGGTCGTCGTCGAACCCGGCGACGTCCTTCTACCGGCTGTGCTCAGCGGCCGGGGCGCCGCCGCCCGCGTCGCGGACGACCGGGACGCCGGCTGCCTGCTCGGACTCCACGTCCACCTCTTCCGGCCCGACCCCGAGCGGCTGGACTCCTGGTTCCTGGCGGGCTTCCTCAGCACCGAGGAGAACATCAGCAGCGCCTCCACGGGCAGTACGACCGTCCAGCTCACGCCTCGCCGGCTGCGCGTACCGCTGCTGCCGCTGGACGAACAGCGGCGCTACGGCGAGGCGTTCCGCCGTCTGCATGAGCTGCGCGGCGCCGCACGGCAGGCCGCGGAACTGGCCGCCGAGACGGCCGGGCTCCTCTCCACGGGCCTGACCAGCGGCGTGCTATTGCCTCCTGACGGCGATTCCGCCTGATACCGGTACGGCAGCCCCCCGACATCCACCACACTGGCTCTCCCCCGCCTTTCCGGGCGGACTGGTGAAGGGAACCCGAACGCGTTGAACAGCAGCAAGCACACGGAGTTGGCGAACCACGCCTGGTCCGTCGCCGACCTCCTGCGCGGCGACTACAAGCAGTCCGACTACGGAAAGGTGATCCTGCCGTTCACCGTGTTGCGACGCCTGGAGTGCGTCCTGGAGCCGACGCGGGACAAGGTCGTCGAGACGGTGGCCCGCTTCGCGGGCCAGGACATCGACACGGACCGCTTTCTGCGCAAGGCGTCGGGCCACGGCTTCTACAACGAGAGCGACCTGACGCTGAAGAAGATCGTGGGTGACCCGCAGCACGCGGCCAAGAACCTCCAGGTGTATGTGGGTTCGTTCTCGGACAACGCCCGAGAGGTCCTGGAGAAGTACGAGTTCGCCCAGCAGATCCGGCGGCTGGACGGCGCGAACCTGCTCTACCAGGTCATGGGTAAGTTCGCCGACCTCGACCTGCGGCCCGAGGTGGTCTCCAACCACAACATGGGCTACATCTTCGAGGAGCTCATCCGCCGGTTCGCGGAACAGTCGAACGAGACCGCCGGTGAGCACTTCACCCCGCGCGAGGTCATCAAACTGATGGTCAACCTGCTGGTGGCGCCCGACGCCGATGTGCTCTCCGTCCCGGGCGCGATCCGCAAGGTCATGGACCCGGCCTGCGGCACGGGCGGCATGCTCAGCGCGGCCGAGGACCACATCATCGCCCTCAACCCGGACGCCACGGTCGAGGTCTACGGGCAGGAACTCAACCCCGAGTCCTGGGCCATCTGCCGGTCCGACCTGATGATCAAGGGGCAGGACCCGGACAACATCGCCTTCGGCAACTCCTTCTCCGACGACGGTCACAAGCGGGCGAGGTTCGACTACCTGCTCGCCAACCCGCCGTTCGGCGTGGAATGGAAGAAGGTCAAGGACGACGTCGAGTACGAGCACAAGACGCTGGGTGACGCCGGCCGCTTCGGGGCGGGCCTGCCGCGGATCAACGACGGCTCGCTGCTGTTCCTCCAGCACATGATCTCGAAGATGAAGCCCGTCGACGCGAACGGCGGAGGTGGCAGCCGCATCGCCATCGTTTTCAACGGCTCACCCCTGTTCACGGGCGCGGCGGAGTCCGGCGAGTCCAACATCCGCCGGTGGATCCTGGAGAACGACTGGCTGGAGGCGATCATCGCCCTGCCGGACCAGCTCTTCTACAACACGGGCATCTCCACCTACTTCTGGATCCTGACGAACCGGAAGGACGCCGACCACAAGAGCAAGGTCGTCCTGCTGGACGCGCGCGACTACTGGCAGAAGATGCGCAAGTCGCTCGGCGACAAGCGCAAGTACCTGGCGGACGACCAGATCGCCGAGATCACCCGGCTGTACGGGGAAGCGCTGGAGGTCGCGAAGGACCCCGAGCACCCGCTGCACGGCAAGGTGAAGGTCTTCCACAACGAGGACTTCGGTTACCAGCGGATCACGGTCGAACGGCCGCTGAAGCTGCGCTTCGAGCTGACGGAGGAGACGCTGGCGGCGCTCGCGGCGGCGAAGCCGGTGGAGAAGCTGGAGCGGAGCGAGGAGTTCGTCGCGGCACTGCGCCCGCTGCTCGGCTCGTCGTGGCCGACGAAGACCGATGCGTTCCTGGCCCTCAAGGACGCGGTGGTGGCGGCCGGCCTGACGTGGCCGTCGGGCGCGCCGTTCGCGAAGGCCGTACGGGAGGCGGTGGGCGTCCGGGACCCTGAGGGCGAGGTCCAGAAGGTCAAGGGCGAATCGGAGCCCGACTCGGAGCTGCGGGACTACGAGAACGTGCCGCTCGGCGAGGACGTGGAGGAATACCTCAAGCGCGAGGTGCACCCGCACGTTCCGGACGCCTGGATCGACCACAGCAAGACCAAGATCGGCTACGAGATCCCGTTCACGCGGCACTTCTACGTGTACCAGCCGCCGAGGCCGCTTGCGGAGATCGACGCGGAGTTGAAGTCGCTGGAGGCGGAGATTCAGGCTCTGCTGGGTGAGGTGACGGAATGACGTTTCCCGCCAACTGGCAGACGCGCCGAGCTCGCTTCGCCTTCTCGCGTCGCGACGTACGAGGCGCTGACGCACCCTTGGCCTCCGCAACCAAAGATGGTGTCATTCTGCGAAGCGACCTGGACTTCGCGGTGTGGAACCCGGACTCCAACGTCAGTAATTACAAGCTCGTTGAGCCGGATGATTTCGTCATCGGCCTACGGTCCTTCCAACACGGCATTTCGCACTCCGCGGTGCGGGGCATTGTGAGCCCGGCATACACGGTACTGCGGTCAGCAAGCGACTTGGACCCGAGATTCTACAAGCACTATTTCCGATCCAGTCTGCTCATCTCCCACCTGGCAAACATCACACAGGGGATCCGGCAAGGGCAGGCGATTGACATTGAGGCCTTCGAGAACCTCCCGACGCCTGTCCCCCCGCTGGAGGAACAGCGCCGAATCGCCGACTTCCTCGACGCCGAGACCGCCCGCATCGATCAGCTGTGCGCACGCCGCCACAGTCAGATCAGTCTTCTCAATGAGCGTCTGCACTCAATCTGGGCGGATGTGATCATGAGCGATGGTGACCAGTCGGCATGGGTACCTATCCGGCGATTCATCACTGCTATCACAGATGGCCCGTTCGGTAGCGCACTGACGAGCAGCCACTACTCGGATTCCGGCGCTCGCGTGATCAGACTGGGCAACCTCGGTCGTGCAGAGTTTCGTGCAACGGACGCTGCTTACATCCCCCTGGAGTACTTCTCCGAGTTGAAGCGCCACGAGGCCCGCCCCGGAGATCTGATCGTCGCGGGTCTTGGAGATCAGAATCACCCCCTAGGCCGCGCCTGCATCGTCCCTGATGGCCTGGGGCCAGCAATGGTCAAGGCAGACTGCTTCCGTCTCCGCCTGGACCAGTCCAGCATCCTGCACGAGTACGCGGCATGGGCACTCAGCTCGCCAGTGGTAGCAGATCAAGTGACCTTGCTGGCGCGCGGTTCGACCCGCGCGAGAATCAATCTTGAGGTAGTGCGGGAGATCACGATCCCGTCGCCATCAATGAAGCGGCAGATTGATTCTGTACACATCCTTCAGCGAACTCGTACGGCATCGCAGGCAGTCGCGACACGGTGCCGTCAGCAGTTGGACCTTCTCACCGAACGCCGCCAAGCCCTCATCACTGCAGCCGTCACCGGCCAGTTCGACGTCACTACCGCCAGCGGACGCAACGTCACGGACGGAGTCGGACCATGAGTCCCATCCACCACGAGTCCGCCTTCGGTGACGCGATCGTCGCCGCCATGCTGGAACGGGGCTGGCGCGAGGGCAACCGGCACGACTACCGGCCCGACCTCGGCCTGGACACCAACCAGCTCTTCACCTTCATCGGCGCCACCCAGGCCGACGAGTGGAACGAGCTCATCTCGTTCTACGGCGGCGATCCCGACGAGGCCCAGCGCGGATTCGCCAAGCGGCTGGACCAGGCCATCGCCACCGAGGGCCTGCTCGATGTCCTCCGCAAGGGCGTGAAGGACCACGGCGTCCGCATCCGCGTGGCGTACTTCAAGCCGAACCTCGTCGCGGACGACTCCGTGCTCGACGCCTACCGGGCCAACCGCCTCACCATCGTCCGCGAGCTGGAGTACGCCACCAAGCAGGCCGACTGGGGCAACCGGCTCGACCTGACCCTCTTCCTCAACGGCATCCCGGTCGCCACCGCCGAGTTGAAGAACCCGCTCACCGGGCAGGGCGTCGAGCAGGCCAAGGAGCAGTACCGCTCCGACCGGGACCCCACCGAGCTGATCTTCACGCGCCGGGTCGTCGCGAACTTCGCCGTCGACCCGGACCTGGTCTTCGTCACGACCCAACTCCGTGGCGCTAAGACCCGGTTCCTGCCGCTCAACACCGGCTCCAACGGGCCCGGCCGGCCCGGCGGCGCGGGCAACCCGGCGCCCACCGCCCACGGCACGTACGCCACCTCGTACCTGTGGGAGCAGATCTGGCAGCCGGACAACTGGCTGGACCTGCTCCAGCGGTTCGTGCACCTGCACAAGTCCAGGACACCCGGCGGCGGCACCACCAAGACGATGATCTTCCCCCGCTACCACCAGTGGGACGTCGTCAAGAAACTCACCGGGCACGCCGCCCGCCACGGCGCCGGACACCACTACCTGGTCATGGCCTCGGCCGGCTCGGGCAAGTCCAACACCATCGGCTGGCTGGGCCACCGGCTCAGCGACCTGCACACCCCCACCGACCCGAGCGAGCTGGATCCGGAGGCCGCAGCAGGCGGGCTCAAGCCGGGCACGCCGGTCTTCGACAAGGTCATCATCATCACCGACCGCCGCAACCTGGACGCCCAGCTCCGGGAGACGGTCGGCAGCTTCGAGCAGACCGCCGGGCTCGTCGTGAAGATCGACGAGAAGCACGGGGCGAAGTCCGAGCAGCTCGCCAAGGCGCTCTCCCGCGAGACCGGGAAGATCGTCACCGTCACGCTGCACACCTTCCCCGCCCTCCTCGACTACCTCCGGCGCAACCCGACCGAGATCCAGGGCCACAACTTCGCGATCATCGTGGACGAGGCGCACTCCTCGCAGTCCGGGGACGCCGCCACCGCCGTACGGGCCGCCCTGCGCGACCTCGGCCTGGACTCCGACTCGGACGACGCGGGCGCCACCAAGGCCGAGGCGACCGCCGAGACGACCGCCGAGGCCAAGCTGAAGCGGAAGGCCGAGCAGCGCGGCCGGGCCGCGAACCTCTCCTACTTCGCGTTCACCGCCACGCCTAAGGCCAAGACCCTCGAACTCTTCGGCACCGCGGAGGTCGTCGACGGGAAGACGACGTACCGGCCCTTCCATACGTACTCCATGCGGCAGGCCATCGAGGAGGGCTTCATCCTCGACCCGCTGCGCAACTACGTCACGTACAACACGTACTGGAAGCTGGTCAACGAGAACCCGGACGAGCGCGAGGTCGACCCGTCCAAGGCGAACAGCCTGCTCGCCCGCTTCGCCCTCACCCACGAGTCGACGGTCGCCCAGCACGCGCAGGTGATCGTCGAGCACTTCCTGGCGCACACCCGCGGCCGACTCGGCGGCCGGGCCAAGGCCATGGTGGTGACCGCCTCCCGGCAGAGCGCCGTGCAGATGGCCCGGGCCATCAAGAGCTACCTCCGCGACCGCGAGTACGACAGGAAGTACCCGGACCTCGGCGTCCTCGTCGCCTTCTCCGGCACCCTCACCTACGAGGGCGAGGAGACCACCGAGTCGAAGGAGAACGGCGGCCTGGCGGAGAGCGCGCTGCCGAAGGCGTTCGCGTACACCCGCGCCGACGACAAGGCGACCAGATCCGGCGGCCCCGGCCAGCGCGAGTACCGCATCCTGGTCGTCGCCGAGAAGTACCAGACCGGATTCGACCAGCCGCTGCTGACGACGATGTACGTCAATAAGACGCTGACCGGCGTCTCCGCCGTGCAGACGCTGTCCCGCCTCAACCGCACCGCCGAGCGCAAGACGCAGGCGGACCTCGCCGTGCTGGACTTCGTCAACGACGCCGAGGACATCCAGGAGTCGTTCCGCCCGTACTTTGAGGAGGCGATGACGCTCCCGTCCGACCCCAACCTGCTCTACACCGCGCAGAGCCGGGTGATGTCCGCGCCGATCCTGACCGAGCGGGAGATGCAGGAGTTCGCGGAGGCCTACCTGGCGGCCGAGGAGAAGGCGGCGGGCTCGCAGACCAAGTGGGAGAAGCTGCACGCCGAGCTGTACCGGCTCCTCGCCCCGGCCGTGGCCCGCTTCACCGCGCTGGTCGACAGCGAGGACGAGGACGACCAGGAGACCGCGGAGAGCTTCCGCGCGGACCTGAACGACTACGTCCGCAAGTACGGCTTCCTCGCGCAGATCGTCCCGTACCACGACCCCGAGCTGGAGCAGCTCCACCTCTACGGACGCCACCTGCTCAACCGGCTGCCGCGCCGCGCGGACGGCGGCGTCGACATAGGCGAGGTCGACCTGAGCCACATGCGGGTGGAGAAGACCGGCGAGCACGACCTCGGCCTCACCTCCGAGGGGCCGACCATGATGCCGGGCTTCGGCGACGGCACGGGCGGGGCCAAGGAGTCGGAGAAGTCGCTGCTGTCCGAGCTGATCGAGCGGTTCAACGAGAAGTTCGGCACGGACTTCACCGAGCAGGACGTCATCCGGCCGTTCGAGGAGGCGAAGGCGGACCCGAAGGTCAGGCTGGCCGCTGTCGCCAACAACGACGAGGAGAACTTCGCGGTCGTCTTCGACGATGTCTTCGAGGACAAGATGGCGGACCACATCGACACCATCGCGGGCCTGGGCCGCCAGTACTTCGGCCCGGACAAGAGCTTCCGGAGCTCGCTCAACCGCAGCGCCCGCCGCGCCGCCTGGCGGATGATCCGCCGGGAGGAGGGCGTCGAGGACGACGTGGCGTGAGGGAGTTCGGAGGCGGGGCGCCGGCCCGGCCCCGCTCCCGGCGGCTGGACGCGAGATCGCTCGACCGAACACACTGATCACGCCAAGTGGGGACCGCACCAGCGGGGGCACTGTGCAGACACGAACGATCGCCGGGCGCTATGAGCTCATCGAGCAGATCAGCTCCGGCGGCATGGGGACGGTCTGGCGCGGCTATGACGCCGTGCTGGACCGCCCGGTAGCCGTCAAGCGCATCCGTTCCGACATCGTGCACTCCGCCGAGCACGCCGAGGAGTTCGCCAAGCGCTTCCGCCGCGAGGCCCGGGTGACCGCGCGGATCGGCCATCACGGTGTGCCGCAGGTGTACGACGCGGTGCTGGACGAGTCGTACGACCGGCTCTATCTGGTGATGGAGCTGGTCCGTGGCACCTCCCTCCGCGGCTTCATCGACCCGGACCGGCCGCTTCCCCTCGGTTGGGCCGTGTCGATCGCCGCCCAGATCTGCACCGTGCTGTCCCACGCGCACGCCGTCCCGGTCGTCCACCGCGATCTCAAGCCGGAGAACGTACTCGTCGCCGCCGACGGCATGGTGAAAGTGCTGGACTTCGGTATCGCCGCCATCCTCCGCACGGGGGTCACGCGGATCACGGCGACCGGCAGCCCGGTGGGCACCAGCCGGTACATGTCGCCCGAGCAGATCCAGGCCGTGCAGATCACGCCGCAGAGCGACCTGTACGCCCTGGGCTGTGTCCTCCACGAACTGGTCAGCGGACGGTCGGTGTTCAGCGGCAGCGACTTCAAGCTCATGCAGCAGCACGTCTCCGTGAAGCCGCAGCCGCTGGGCGATCTCCGCGATGACGTCCCCAGCGCCCTGGAGGACCTCACGCTTGCCCTCCTCGCCAAGGCGCCGGAGCAGCGGCCTACCGACGCCTACGAGGTCTACGAGCGGCTGCTCCCCTTTCTTCCCCTGCCCGGGGCCGAGCCGCCCGCCGGCAGTGTCCCGGCGGACGTACCGGACCCCACGCTGCTGTACCGCCGCCCGAACGCCCCGCGGCCCCGGCCCGGCACCCCGTCACCCACCGTGCCGGAGACGGCGGTCATCACCCCGGCCGCCCAGCCGAAGGCCGTCCCCGCCACCCGGCTGCGGGACGCCATCAGGACCGCGGTGGCCCAGGCCACAGAGCTCGCGGAGGACGGTCGCTTCGTTCAGGCCGCCGAAGTGCTCCAGGCCGTCATCACCCCGGCGGCGGAAGCGCTCGGTCCCGAGAGCCCACGGGTGCTGAATCTGCGCAAGCGCCGTGCGGCGATCCTTGTCGTCGGCGGCGATCTCCGCACGGCGTTGCCGGAGTTCGACGCCCTCGCCTCCGCGTACCGCCGCACGGCCGGGCAGGGAAGCGAGGACGCACTGGAATGCCTGGGGCAGGCGGCCCGCTGCCGGGCCGAACTGGGTCAAGTGACAGCCGCGCTGGGCCAGTTCCGGGCCGTGCTGGACCAGGTGCGGGCTTCCGAGGGCGACGCCTCGGAGATGGCCCTGGAGCTGCGGCAGGACATCGGCGTCCTGCTGCTGTCCGAGGGCAGGACGCGGGAGGCGGTGGCCGTGCTCGAGCCCCTCCACGAAGACCTCTGCCTCGTCTACGGGCCACAGGACGAGAGCGCCCAGGAGGTGGCCGACATCATGGCACGCCTACGCCTCGCCGAGGGCTGAGCCTGGGAAACCGTCCGTGCATGCCGAAAGGAGCTGGGCTGCGGCCGTAGCCGCAGTGCCCAGCTCCTTTCGGCGGCGCACTTCGGGCCGTCAGTTCACCGTCGTCGTCCGAGCGTCGGCAGGCCTCCCGAGACGGTCCTCACGCTGGTGCCGCGTTCCGAGATATCGCGCAACTCTTCCCTGAACGCATCGGTCACACGGTCGCCGTCGTACATGAGCGCGTCGTCTCTCGAGAGAGAGGTGGGACGCGGGCGGTTGCCGTTCTGCTGGGTCTTCTTCTTGCCGGTCATGACCTGGTCCTTCTTCTTCTGCCCAGCCGTCACCTTGCCGACTTTCGAGCGGACGCCCTGCCGCGTCGTCACCGGTTGCGCCTGACGGCGCGCCTTCCCGGAACGGCCCTTCCCCTTCCCTCGCTGCCCCTTCTTGGGAGGGGAGCAGGCGCATCCCATGCCGATGAGAAGTTCGCATCGCTTGCATCTGGTTTCCGTCACCCAAGCCCCCCAGCCAGAGATGCCGACGTCGACGGGGCTCGTTCCCGGACTTCCGCCGACTTGACTGCTACCAGCCTGATGCCAGGGAGCACCTTCGTCAATACGTTTGACAATGCTTTCAATTCGACATGAGGTCCGATCCGCTCACGATCGGAGGGTGGCGGGCGGCTCTCACTGTCTGGGCGTTACGGACTTCACTCACAGCCTGATCGGCCACCGCTACGCTGAGTAGAAGATTGCATCGGCAAGTCAGTTGTGAGCAGGGGACGTTCGGCCATGACCCAGCCCAAGAACCTCGACCCGTACACCTCGCCCCGCGCCTTCTACGGCGCGGAGCTCCGCCGTTTACGCGAAGCCGCCGGGCTCTCCCAGGAACAGCTCGGCGAGCGCGTCTTCTGCTCGGGCACGTACATCGGCCAGTTCGAGTCGGCGACGCGGCGGCCCCAGCCGGACGTGTCGAAGCTGTTCGACGAGGTGCTGGGGGGCGGGAAGCACTTCCAGCGGCTGTGCGAGCTGGCCCGCCAGTCCAAGCACGCCGAGTACTTCGCGGACGCGGCGGAGATGGAGAAGCTGGCGAAGACGATCAGCGAGTACGCGCCGTCGCTGGTACCGGGGTTGCTGCAGACCGAGGCCTACGCGCGGGCCATCACCCGCGCCACACTCCCGCTCGCTCCAGCCGAGGAAGTGGAACAACACGTCCGCACCCGCATGGACCGGCAGCGGCTGCTCGACAACCCAACATCACCTCAGCTGTGGGCCGTGCTCCACGAGACGGTTCTGCGGGTCCCGATGGGTGGGCCGTCTGTCATGCGGGATCAGCTCTGTCACCTCGCCGCTCTGGTGCGCTCACACCGAGTGCTGGTACAGGTCCTCCCGTTCGCAGCAGCAGCCGACGCCGCTATGAACGGCATGGCATCCGTCATGGCCTTCGACGCAGCGCCGCCGGTCACGTACGTGGAGAGTGCCCACACTGGCCAACTCATCGACGATCCAGCGCTGGTCGAGCGCTATCAGAGGTCATACGATCTCGTCAGGGCCGCTGCTATGTCACCAAAGGCGTCCCTGGCCCTGATCGAATCGGCCGCGAAGGACTACACGACACCATGACCACCGGACACGACCTGAGCACCGCTGCCTGGCGCAAGTCGTCCTACAGCAATGGCGAAGGGGGAAGCTGCGTCGAGGTCGCGGACGGCTTCCCCGGCGTCGTGCCCGTCCGGGACAGTAAGGATCCCGAGGGCCCCGCACTCGTCTTCCCGGCCGAGAGCTGGGCCTCCTTCGTGACCGCGGTCAAGGGCGGAGCATTTCCCTCCCCCTGACAGCTACAGCGGGGTGGAGAGCTGGCCTGGCCGTGGCGGGAAGCTCCGTCCTGGTACCTGTTGTCCCCTGGCGGTGGACCCCCAGACGGCTTGGCGGGGACCACTCAGCTCTTCGGCTTGATGTTCGCGTTGAGACGGAAGAGATTTGCGGGGTCGTATGTCGCTTTCACTGCCGAGAGCCGTTCGTAATTCCTGCCGTAGCTCTCACGCAGGAGTTTCTCGCCCTCCTCGAGGAAGCCGGGGAAGTTGAGGTAGATGCCTCCGGCGGAGAACGAGCGCAGGTCGGCGAAGGTATCGCGTACCCAGGTCACGTTCTCGGCCGAGTCGGCCTCCTCTTCCCAGTTCCCCTCGATTCCGAGCAGATAGGGCACGCTGCGGTTGGCGAAGGCGGTTTCCTCCTCGCCCACCTGCGCCATCGCGCCGCCCTGGTACCAAACGTCGATGGTCGAGTTCGGCGACGGCGCGGCGGCGGCATGTTCGCCCAGATGCTCGACCAACTCGTCGCTGAGATCGGCCGCGTTCACGGACTTCCAGTAATAGTTCCAGCCGTCCGGGTAGTCGGCGTCCAGAAGTGTCTGCGCCTCCGTGTAGGTCACGGCGCCGCTGAGGTCGCAGATCGGCTCGGTGATCTCCCGGAGCGGCTGCAGGGCTCGCTCCCCCTCCGCCGGGTTGCCGGGGAACAAGGCAAGGAGTGCCACGTACGGCTCTCCGTACGAATCCGGCGGGAACTCATCGGCCTCTGGCACTCGGCCGAGCACCCCGAGCGGACCCACCTGATCAGGGGCTTCGGACAAAAACCGCTCGCAGGACTGGAGCACATTTCTGGCGTGGTCCGCGGGGTAGAACACAAAGCAGAAGAAGACCTCAGGCCCGACGGGATGCAGGCGGTAGTCGAACGATGTCACGACGCCGAAGTTGCCACCCCCGCCGCGGATCGCCCAGAAGAGGTCCGCATTCTCGCTCTCGCTGGCGGCAAGGAGGCTCCCGTCGGCGGTGACCACCTTCGCTGATACGAGGTTGTCGCAGCTCAGCCCGTATTTGCGCCGAAGCCAGCCCATGCCCCCTGACAAGGTGAGACCGGCGATCCCCGTCGCCGACACCACTCCCATGGGAGTGGCGAGCCCATGGCGTTGGGCCTCGCGGTCGAGGTCTCCCAGCGTGCAGCCGCCCTGCGCACGCGCCGTGAGTCCCGCGGGATCGACGTCGACGGCCGTCATCATCTCCGACAGATCGATGACCAGCCCACCGTCGCAGAGCGCGTGGCCGGCCACGCCGTGCCCTCCCCCGCGTACGGCGAACAGCAGCTTGTTGTCGCGGGCGAAGTTCACTGCGGCGACCACATCCTCGTCACCGTCGCATCGGGCCACCAGTGCCGGGCGTCTGTCGATCATGCCGTTCCAGATCTTTCGCGCCGGCTCGTAATCCGGGTCCCCGGGCCGGATCAGCTGTCCCCGCAGCCGCGAGGCGAAAGCGTCCACCAAGGCGCTAGGGATGTCAGCCGCCCTGCCCCGCCGTTCACTCTCCTTGCTCATCGGCGTGCCGCTGCTGTGGCTGTGCCGCCCGCTCATGGTGATCACCTCCCAGTTTCAGCATCACGCCGTCGGGGATGAGACGCGATCCGAGCCGTTGCGCACCATGGCGCGTGGCCGTGGAGGCACGTTCAGACGACCTTGCCCGTCGAACCTGCACGGTGTGGATCAGTCGGCCGCGAGCCGCTCCAGGCCGGGCCCGGCGAACGGCAGGCTGTTCGAATTGCGTGGCTCCGTACACGGCGGGACGCTGGTCATGTCAGTTCGCGGCGTCCGGTTGCACGCTTCGGGTCCATGCCAGGCGCAGGGGCGTGCTGGCGCACGACCGACTACCAGCGGCCCAGGCAAAAGGGAGCTGACCTGCCCATCCGACAGCCCAGCCGCCGAGCGGCACATGCGAACACCCGAGAGGCCGGACTCCGAGACGGCCCGGTGAACGCGGTGGGAGACCGCAGCGGTGGGAGGGTCCGCGCTCCCAAGGGAAGATCGTCATGGACAGTGCAACTCTGGAAGCGATGAAGACCACGCTGCGCGGGCCGGTCATAGATCCACAGGACCCCGAATACGACCAGGCCCGCCAGATCTACAACGCAATGATCGACAAGCATCCTGCCGCCATCGT
The DNA here is from genome assembly GCF_054963655.1 of Streptomyces sp. HSS9-12. Lineage (NCBI taxonomy): Bacteria > Bacillati > Actinomycetota > Actinomycetes > Kitasatosporales > Streptomycetaceae > Streptomyces > Streptomyces sp. HSS9-12. The sequence continues at coordinate 93,378 of NZ_JBUEGC010000025.1, forward strand.
GCGGTGCAGGGACGCGGCGGATGTCATGGACGCGGTTACGTTCATCCGCGACAACGGTCTGGAACTCGCCGTCCGGGGTGGCGGACACAGCGGCCCCGGCCTCTGCTTGGTGAACGGTGGCGTCACCGTCGACCTGTCGGCGATGCGCTGGGTGCATGTCGACCCCGCCGCGAGGACCGCCCAGGTCGGCGGCGGCAGCCAGCTCCACGACCTCGACCACGCCACCCACGCCTTCGGGCTGGCCACACCGGGCGGCATCATCTCGATGACCGGCGTCGGAGGCCTGACTCTCGGCGGCGGTCATGGCTACCTCACCCGTAAGTACGGCCTGACGGTGGACAACGTGCTGGCCGCGGACGTCGTACTGGCCGACGGCACCTTTGTCACGGCGAATGAGACCGACCACCCGGACCTGTTCTGGGCCCTCCGGGGTGGCGGCGGCAACTTCGGCATCGTGACGTCCTTCACCTACCAGCTGCACCCAGTGGACACCGTCGGGGTCGCGATCACCCTCTGGCCGGTCGAGCGCACCCGCGAAGTGCTGGCGTGGTACCGCGAGTTCCTCCCGCACGCGCCCGAGGACGTCTATGGGTTCTTCGCACTCATCGTCGTCCCGCCCGGCCCGCCCTTCCCCGAAGAGATCCATGGGCAGAAGGTGTGTGGGGTCGTATGGTGCTACACGGGTGATCCGAACCGCACCGAGGAGGCTCTCACGGCGGTGAACGAGCCCGGGCCGCCCGCCTTCCACTTCACGACACCGATGCCGTACCCCGCGTTGCAGAGCATGCTGGACGACCTCATCCCCACCGGTTACCAGTGGTACTGGCGCGGCGACTTCTTCGACAGCATCCCGGACGCCGCCATGGACGTGCACCAAAAGTACGGCGAGAACAACCCCACCCAGCTGTCGCTGATGCACCTCTATCCGGTCGACGCGGCCGCCCACCAAGTCGCCGGGGACGACACCGCATTCAGCTACCGGGACGCCCTCTGGTCCGGGGTCTTCGCCGGCGTCGACCCCGACCCGGCCAACGCCGACACCATCAAGCAATGGTGCGTCAACTACTGGGAGGAGATGCACCCCTACTCGATGGGCGGCTCGTATGTGAACTTCATGGGGGCTGGCGAGGCCCAGGACCGGGTCCGGGCAACGTACCGCGACCACTACGACCGGCTCGCACAGGTCAAACGAGCCTACGACCCGGACAACTTCTTCCACGCCAACCAGAACATCAGGCCCGCTCAACAGCAGTGACCCGAGGGGACTTTGCCTTACACGTGTTGCCGCCTGGAGCCTTGGGAACCCAGCCGCGAGGTCATGAGGCGGTAGGATCACCGCCGATGGACGCGAGTGCGGGCAATGAGCTGATCACCATCTCGCGGGGGCGGGTGACGCTGTCGGACCGTCGGACGCAGCGCAGCTGGTCGGTCGAGCTTGAGCCGTATCGGCTCGCGGTGCTTCCGGTCACGCAGGCACGGTATGCACAGGTCACCGGCCAGCGGCCGAGCACCGCGCAAGGCGATCAGCTCCCCGTCGAGAACGTGTCGTGGTGGGATGCGGTCCGATTCTGCAATGCCCTGTCCCAACGCGAGGGGCTGGCGCCCGTGTATCGCCTCCATGGCGACGGCGAGGGGATCGAGTGGGACGCATCCGCTGACGGGTACCGGCTGCCGACCGAGGCCGAGTGGGAGCACGCATGTCGTGCCGGTACGACCGGTCCGCGGTACGGACCACTCGACGAGATCGCCTGGCACCGCGGCAACTCGCACGACCGGATTCACAACGTGGGCGGCAAGCAGCCCAACGCGTGGGGCCTGTACGACATGCTGGGCAACGTTTGGGAGTGGTGCTGGGACCTCTACGACCCCGAGGTCTACGGCACCTATCGGGCCGACGGAGGCGAACGCAGTCGTGGGCAACAGGGCGGCGGCATTCCCGAGAGTGCCTTTCAGAACAGTGCGTCGAGAAGTCATACGAACATCCTTGGGGTGGGGACCATCACGACGTGAAGGCTCAGGTATCCGCCGGCCCGCGCGGGCGACGAGACGGCCTGGCGCACCCTGCACCGCAGCCAGCAGGCGGCATATGAGACGGTCCTCGCCCCGGTCTGGTCCGTCGTACAAGATCTGCACCGTGAGGAGTTCACCCGCTACGCCCTGGCTGTCGCCGAGCACGGCGTGGCCGCCGCGCTGACCGGCTTGGCCCCGGACAGCCGTCTCCACGAGGGTGTGTGGGAATGGCCCGGCGCAGCGCCGGCCCGGGATATCTGTCTTGACGGGCGCGGCCTGGTTCTGCTGCCCACCTTCCACCACCCGGCGGGCCCACTTCTCCAGGACCACCCGGGCCGTCCCGCAGTCCTGACGTACCCAGCCGGTCCTGGGCTCGCTCCCACCGCAAGGCGCCCGGCCGTCCCCGCCGAGGCCCTGGCCGCCGTCCTGGGCCACACCCGGCTCGACGCCCTGCGCCTCCTCGCCGAGCCTCACACCACGACATCCCTGGCCCGCGCCCTCCAGGTCAGCAACGCGACAGCCTCATCCCACGCGGCGGCGCTCAGATCGGCAGGCATGGCGACGACGACCCGCACAGGCCGCTCAGTCACCCACCAGCGCACGGCCCTCGGCACACTGGTCGCGGGCGGCCACCAACGCACCGACGCCCTCTGCCGTGCGGGACGCACTGGATACCGCCGCCGGTGCTCGGTCATGGTTCCGCCTGACGATCGACCGCTTGGTGGAAGAGCAGTACCGGCCGGGTTAAGACACCAGCTGATCAATAGCTTTGGTGACACACGGTTACCAAACGTTGAGACTCTCCTCAGGAACTGGCGACGCGAGCCCACCAGTAATCTGCCGCTAAT